>JAUXWS010000041.1 GCA_030685015.1 bacterium | reverse complement strand
AAGCCCGGGGGAAGCCCGGGGGAAGCCCGGGGGAAGCCCGGGGGAAGCCCGGGGGAAGCCCGGGGGAAGCCCAGGGGAAGCCCGGGGGAAGCCCAGGGGAAGCCCGGGGGAGGCCCTTGCCCGGCCGCAACACCGTGATTGCCCTCAAATGCGCACGCTCCACTACCCAATAACTCTGGCCGGTAGCCCCAAGGTCTCCCCGAGCACACACATCGGCAGGCGGCCATGGACTTCCCGCCTCAGCGGACCGGCGGTCTCCACTCGGGGATGGCACGGTGCATGAAGTCATCGAAAAGTGGGACAGTGAAGGCCGTCTCACCGTGAGTCGGGCTCCAGATCATGCCTTTCCGGATCAGTCCGCTGCGGAGCGGCGCGATGCTCTCCACAGTCCGTCCCAGGGTTGCGGCGATGGAGCCGGAGCGGTGGGGGCCGGGACCCAGTTCCGCCATGGCACGCAGGTAGTCCTGTTCGCGCGGCGTCAACCGGTCGAAGCGGACGCGGAAGAAGCTCCGGTCCAAGGCCGTGGTCGCCGCTTGGCCGGCGGCTTGCACGTCGGACAAGGTGATGGGCGAGGCCGCCGCGGCGTTCCATGAGTGCTTGCCCCATTCCTGCAGGAGATAGGGGTAGCCTTTCGTCACCGCCACAATGCTGTCCAGGGCGTCGGCCAGGATCTCAGCCCCCTCGTCGCAGACCGGCTGCCGGATTGCCAGCCGCGCCGCCTCGGGGACGAGTGCCCCGATGGTGGGAAAGTCGAAGAGGCGCTCGGCGTAGGACTTGGCATCACCGGCCAGGGCCGCGACTTGGGGCAAGCCGGCCCCGAACAGCACAACCGGCAGGCCCCGTTGGGAGATGGCATGGCAAGCGACGATGAGCGCCCGCAAATCCTCCTTTTGGAGGTACTGCACCTCGTCCACGAGGAGGGCGACGCTCGTCTCCGCGGCCTGGGCGGCCTGGCCAACGCTCAGCAGCAAGGCTGGGAGATCCACCTCGAGGTTGCCGCTGTCCGCCAAAGGCGGCTCGTTGACTCCCACTTCGACCTCGCCGATGGTGACCTTGAAGGCGCTGGCAAAGCCGCGTAGTGCGGCCATGGCGCGGGCGGCAGTGTCCTTGGCCCGTTCCACGCGGCTGAGACGCAGCAGCATGCCTTTCAGCGCAGGGGCGAGAAAGACCGCCAGCCGTTGCCCTTCCGGCGCCTCCAATGGTGCGACGTGGTAACCCAACTCCTCGGCCATCTCGCCGATGCGGTTCAACAGGACCGTCTTCCCTACACCTCGGAGCCCCAGCAACATCTGGCTCCGTTCCGGCCGGCCGGCGCGGATGCGGTAGAGCGCGATTCGGGCCGCCTCGATGACGGCGTCGCGGCCGGCCAGTTCCGGCGGGGGCGCCCCGGCGCCCGGTGCGAAGGGGTTCCGCAGAGGATCCATCTGGACTCCAGCGCTTCGTCGTTTGAGGAATCTATCGCGGTCTTACCAATCTATCGTGCCCTTGTGTGCGCAACCCTGCCCGATCCAATTATGGAAATCTTGCTTGATCTTATCCATCTATCGCGCCTTTTCGCCACGCCCTTCAGTGGTCGCCAGGCTGGCCTGGAGCTTTGCGGAGCTGAGCCTGTCCACTTCGGCACCCTTGTTGATCAGAGCTTCAACCGGCTGACAGTCTGGACCTGACGCCAGAACACTGGTTATCCGCGCAGCTTGTTCATGATCCCGATGATGATGACGGGAAACCAGAGGAACATGCCGATGCCGCCGACAATCAGACACCACCGGGCCTTTCCCATCCCCTGCAGCTCTCCTGCCGAGGCCGAGCTGTGGTGGCGGGCATTCAAGCAGTTGCGGAAGGCATCAAGCGAGCCGAAGCCGGCCAACCAAATGAGGGAGATGACGATGCCTCGGCCCAGCATCAGGTCCAGTTCGTACTGCCCGGAGGAACAGACGGGATGCGTTGTATTGTCGACCTGCAGAGCACCGCTGGAATCAGCCGCCTGGGGCTCCGGCTTCCTGACCAGCTCCTATCGATGCTTCCGGGTTGGCCGATAGCTTTGTGGTCTGACCAATCATCTGACCTGCGGCGACTCGATGGTTTTGTGAAATTCACCACTTGAACTTGCGATTTGCACATGGCCATCATAGTTTTGTGCCATGGTGACCCGCGACATCATTCCGGAGCTGCGGCGCGCCGCCGCTGAGTATCCCATCGTGACCATCACCGGGCCCCGGCAATCCGGCAAGACCACCTTGGCGCGTACCTGCTTTCCTGAAAAGCCGTACTACTCGCTGGAGAGTCCGGACACCCGCGCCGCCGTGGCGGCCGACCCCAGATCCTTCCTGGACCACCTCCCCGACGGCGCCGTACTGGACGAGGTGCAACGCCTCCCGGACCTGTTGTCCTACCTCCAGGAAGCGGTGGATGCGCAATCCGGCCGCGGCCTGTTCATTCTCACCGGCAGCCATCAGCCCCTACTGCAACAGGCCATATCGCAGTCCCTGGCCGGTCGCACGGCGGTCCTCCACCTCCTGCCCTTCAGCGTCTCCGAGCTGCGTCATTACGGCGCCCTGGACGACCCCTTCCCGCTCCTGGTCCGCGGTTTTTATCCCCGGCTTCACGAGGAGAAGCTGGACCCTCGCCGCTTTTACAGCAACTACCTGCAGACCTACCTGGAGCGGGATGTCCGCCTGCTGTTGAACGTGCGGGACCTGACCAGCTTCCAGCACTTCCTGGTGTTGATGGCCGGCCGGGTGGGCCAGCCGGCCAACCTTGCCGCCCTCTCCAGCGATCTGGGCCTGTCCGCCACGACCCTGCGCGCCTGGATTTCCGTTCTGACGGCATCCCACGTGCTGTTCTCCCTGCCGCCCTTTTCGGGGAATCTTCGCAAGCGGCTGGTGAAGGCGCCCAAGCCTTACTTCACCGACGTGGGACTGGCCGCCGCCCTGCTGGGCATCCACGACGGGACACAGGCCCTCCAGCACCCCCTGCGCGGCCCCTTGTACGAAAACATGGTCATCGCCGAAGTTCTGAAGGGAGCGGCCAATCGCGGTCTTCGTCCGGACCTCTCCTTTTATCGCGACTCCCATGGCAACGAGGTGGATCTCCTGGTGAGGGAGGCGGGGCGCCTGGTGCCGGTGGAGATCAAGTCCTCCGCCACCTTCTCCATCGATTTCCTCAAAGGCCTGGACCACCTGCGGGCCACCGGCCTGGAGGCCCTGGACCAGGGGGTCGTCCTGGCCAACTGCAAGGAAGACCTGCTGGTGAGGGGCATGCGTGTGATGAATCCCTGGCGGGTGGACAACCTGTGGCAGGCCCTGACCACACCCGCGCCATCCGCCGCCACAACGTGAATCAAGGTCAGGCGCCGCACCTGACTTCGCCAACCACCGTCACTGGATCGCGGTCACACGAAAGAGGCGGGTCAGATCCACCCCCGCCGGCAAGGGGGTCTCGTACTGGGTTTGGCCGGTGGTGGCCACAGGGCTCCAGTAGCCGTAGGGGTCCCAAGCGGCGCGGATGCGGTAGGTCGCAATGCCGGGCATGGGTTCCCAATCCAGGAAGCAGGCCTGGGAGGTCGCGGAGATGGTGAGACCGGTCACAGCGGGCGGGCGCACAGGCTCGAGCAGGATACGGTGGAAGGCCGGGCGGTGCTCCTCCACCTCGATGCCGGACACGTTGGCCGTGTGATGGCCGGGGTGCTGGGCGGACAACTGGTACCCTTCACCCACCGTCACCGGATCGAGCCGGAAGACGCCGTTGGGACCGCTGGCCACCGTTCCGCCACCGGGAGCCAGAACCAGCTGGGCACCGGGAATGGGCAGGCCGCTGGCCGTATCGCGCACATCACCGGCGAGGAAGGTCTCGGCAGGAAAGGCGGCGAAGTCGAACAAGTTGCCGACCCCGCTGGCCACCGCGCTGCAGCAGGGGTTCCAGGTATCCAGCACGAAGCTGGCCGTGGCACTGGCCCAGGGCACATTGGACGAGCCGACCGTGTCCATGTTGAATGAGCCGGAATCCCCGCTGTGCACGCCGCCGGCCAGGGCGGCCGCGGGCAGGAGGAAGCCGAGCCGCGCCTTGTGTGTGTACATGGTTGTGTTCACCTCTCTTCAGGACACCGGGCGACGGGTTCCACGAGCCGTCTATGAATGGATCTGTCGCGCAACCGCTGGTTGGCTCACGCCGATCAGGCCAACATCGGACAGGTCCTCATCCAGATCCGGCCGACGGCACGCGGCCTCGCTGCAGATTTGCCCCTTCACCCAAACTGATCTCGTGACACACTCCAAGCCCAAGGGCGAGGACCCAAGGGACAAAGGATTACGGAGTCCTGGCACAGCGGAAACCCAGGTTGTGGTAGCGGTTCGCGGGCGTGTAGCTGCCCCGAGAGGCACGTCGGGCGTTCGAACTGCCGTAGTTCCAGCTGCCGCCACGTACCACCCGGGTGGTGCCGGAGGCTGGTCCCTGTGGATTGGCGTAGGGTAAACTGCTGTAGTAACTGCTGGAGTACCAGTCGCTGCACCATTCCCAGACATTGCCCGCCATGTCCAGGCAGCCGGCGGGGCTGATCCCCGTGGTGTAACTGCCCACAGGCGCCGTGTAGGTAAAGCCATCCCCCGCCTCGGTGGTGTTGGCGTGGTGGATGGTACCACCGATCATGGCGTTGAACTGGTTGCCCCAGGGGTACAGGCGGTTGTCCACGGCGCCCTTGGCGGCGCGTTCCCATTCGGCCTCCGTGGGCAGGCGCTTGCCCGCCCAGGCGGCGTAGGCGGTGGCATCCGCCCAGTCCACCATGACGACCGGATAGTCGGGGTAGTTGAGGAAGTAGCTGGGCATGCCGGTGAAGCCGGGATCGGGCGGGTAGGCACGGCTGGTGGCGTCGCAGAAGATCTTGTACTCGTGGTTGGTCACCTCGTGGACATCGATCCAGTAGGCGTCCAGATAGACCGTGTGCTCGGGAATGGCGTCGCCGCCCACGGTCGTTGAACCCATCACGAATTCGCCGGCCGGCACCAGCACCATGTCCTGGGGCAGGCCGTCCACCAGACTGTGGGCCGTGACGCGCACCTGGGCGTTGGCCATATGGCGGTCGTAGTCCCGTCCGGCGTTCCACTGGATGGTCTTGCCCGCGCCGGGCAGGATGTTCGGGCCCGCATCGCCGCTCAGGGACCAGACCGGCACCAGCCAGGCGCCCATGTTGTCGCGGTCCACCCGCACGCTGATCCAGCAAGGCAGGCCCTCGTCCTCGGCCAGGTCGTAAGTGATCTGGATGATCTCGGTGCCGGGCAGTTGCTGGGCCGTCACATTGGTGACGCTGGGCTGGCCGGCCTGGGCCGCCTGGACGGACAGCAGCAGGCAGGCGCCGGCAAAAGGCAGCATTCCTTTCATTTCAACCTCGGCTTTTGGACTAGTGGTGCTGTGTGGAGTGGAGTTCCGGCGGGAGAGTGCTGCTCTTCTGGCTAAACAGCAAGGGCTTTGTGGTTGATGCTCAACTCTGTGCCAAGCCACGACGGCCCACGACGGCCCGGCGGCATGGCCGTCATGTCCGCCCAGATTCTCGCCGGCTCTTCAGCACCCTCACGCAGTAGCTGTTGAGGCTTTCCTTCACGCGCATGGCCTCAAGGGCCAGATCCTTGTGCAGGTCCGGCCCCAGGCGCATCACCAGTTTGCCGCTGTAGGTGCGGCCGGCCGTGGCGGGAGGCAGGGGGAGGCCATCTTCTTCAAGAGAGGCCAGCCAATCCTCGACGGCCTTGACAAGTCGGCGATAGACGAGAACCTCGTCGGGGCCATGCACGCCGCCCAGCATCAGGCCCGGACAGCTTCCCACATAGCACCCGTCCTCCTCGGACCACTCGACAAGCTTCAGGTACTGGTCACTCTTCTTCATTGCGCACCTCCGCCAAGGCCTGGAATGGCAGGGCGTCGTCGCCAGGCGCACCACTGATGGTGATCCGCCCGCCGCCCATCCCGCCACGCGACACGAAGCCGGCCCGGGCCAAATCCCGCAAAAGATCCCTGACTTTTCTGGGCATGGCCCATGGTATCACTCTGGTACCATTCCATCATAACAGCGCGCCAGGCGTCTGACACCGCGGACATCGAGTCCTATCTTCCCCGCCAAGGAGGCCTCCATGCAGATCAAGGCCGTCATTTTCGACCTGGACAACACCCTGGTCGATTTCATGAAGATGAAGCGCGAGGCGGTGGCCGCCGCGGCGCGGGCGATGGTGGACCACGGCCTGCCCATGAAAGAGGAGGAGGCGGTGACGCGCCTCTTCGACATCTACGACCGGCGCGGCATCGAATATCAGGAGGTGCTGGACCATTTCCTGGCCGAGGAGCTGGGCCGCCTCGACCACCGCCTGCTGGCCGCCGGGGTGGTGGCCTACCGGCGGGCGCGCGAGGCCAACATGGTCCTCTATCCGCACGTCAAGCTGACGCTGATGGAGCTGATTCGCCGCGGCTACAAGCTGGGCGTGCTGTCCGACGCGCCGGCGCGCCAGGCCTGGCTGCGCCTGGCCAGCCTTGGCCTGCTCCACTACTTCCAGCACGTCATCACCCACGACGACACGGGCAAGTGGAAGCCCGACCCTGCCCCCTTCCGCAGCATGCTGGAGCTGCTGAAGCTGGGCCACGACGAGGTGCTGATGGTGGGGGACTGGCCGGACCGCGACATCCAGGGCGCCCGCAACCTGCACATCCGCACCGCCCTGGCCATCTACGGCTCGGACTTCGACACGGAGAACAGCGGCGCCGACTTCCTTTTGCACAGCATCGACGAGTTGCTGCCCATCCTCGACACGCTGAACAAGGGCTGCCATCCGGGCTGGAGCGACTGATCCCGTGATCCTGCACCGCGCCTTCCGCGAAGCCCCCCTGGATGAGCTGCGCCCTCACCCCGCCTCCTTCAGCGAGGAGGAGGAGCGCTACCTTGCCCGGGCCGGCCATGGGCGGGGCTCGCGGGCGGCCCGGCAGCTTCTGAAGGAGCTGGTGCGGGAGTGGCTGGCCGCACAGGGCCGGGAGGTGGCCGCCGCCCTCATCGAGGTGCTGCCGCCCGCTGGACCCGATCCCGGCCCGCCGCTGTTGCGGTTGCCGGAGGACGTGGCGCCGCCCGCTTGCCACTGGCACGTCTCGCTCGCCCACAGCCGCACCCATGCGGCGGCGCTGCTGGTGGTGGAAGAGGACGCCGGTCGGTGCGTGTGATGTCAGGGCTTGAGAGGCCCATGGGATCCCAGCTTTCGCTGGGACAAACTTGTTTGATGACATGAAGGTGAAGGCCACGGGCCAACCTGCGGTTGGCCTCGGCCTGAACCAATCGCCAAGGTGATGGCACGAGGTGATAGGGCCGTCTGTTCGACGGCGGCCTCGCGGCCGCCTGGTCGGGGCCCTGAATGCCTTGGAGTGCGCTTCTTTGGCGCCATCGTTCTTCTCGCGAGAAAAAGGGTGGCAAGAGCTTGGCGCGTCAGCGCCGCATAAAGGAGTCGATGATGGATTGGATCCTGTCCGTGGAGGAGATGCAGGCCTGCGACCGCCGCGCCAGCGGCGAGCTGGGCCTGCCCTCCGTCTGCCTGATGGAAAACGCCGGACGCGGTTGTGCCGAGGCCATCCTGGACCATCTGGAGGAGAGCGGCGGCACCCACGTCACGGTTTGCTGCGGCGGCGGCAACAACGGCGGCGACGGTTACGTGGCCGCCCGCTGCCTGGCCAACGCCGGCATTGCCGTGCGCGTGCTGTCCACGGTCAGGGGCGACCAGCTCAAGGGGGACGCCGCCGTCATGCGTGGCGTGGCGGAGCGGATGGGCCTTGAGATCATCGACCTGGACCCCGAGGGCGACCTGCCCGAACTGCGCGACACGGACCTCCTCGTCGACGCGCTGCTGGGCTCCGGGAGCACGGGCGCTCCCCGTGGCCTGATCCAGCGCCTCATCGCCGCCATCGGCGATCTGGACCTGCCCGTCTGGTCCATCGACCTCCCCTCCGGCGTGGAGGCCGACAGCGGCGAGGTCCCCGGCGTGGTCATCCAGGCCGCGCAGACCCTGACCATGGCCGCCCCCAAGCGCGGCCTCCTGCTGCCGCCCGGCCGTGACTTCGCCGGTGAGGTGACGGTGGTGGACATCGGTTACTCCGTGGAGCAGCTGCTCGAGGGCGAGCCCTGGGCCCGCGCCGACGGGCACGAGATCGCCGCCTTGGTGCCGCCGCGCGCCCCCAGCGCCCACAAGGGCGACTTCGGCAAGGTGGTGCTGCTGGCCGGCTCGCCCGGCATGGCGGGCGCCGCCCTGCTCTGCGCCAAGGCCGTGCTGCGCTGCGGCGCCGGGCTGGCCCGGCTGGCCAGCGACGAGGAGACGATCCGCCAGATCGCCGGCCACATGCCGGAGGTGATGACGCTGCCCCTCCCCGCGGAAAGCGGCAAGAAGCGCCTGGAGCGCCTGCTCAAGGCGTTGGAGTGGGCCGACGTGCTGGCCCTGGGTCCCGGCCTGGGCCGCGCCGAGGAGACACGCAGCCTGGTGCGCGACCTGGTGCTGCACGCGCCGGTGCCGGTCATCCTGGACGCCGACGGCCTGGACGCCTTCCGCGGACAGCTGGAGCTGCTGGGCGAGGTGGAGGCCGACCTCTGCCTGACGCCCCACGCCGCCGAGTTCGACCGCCTGACCGGTGGCGACCCGTCCTTGTCGCCCTTCCGCCGCGTCCTGGCCGCCCGCGAGCTGGCCGCCCGGCACGAGCTGACCCTGGTCCTGAAAGGCGCTCCCACCGTCGTCTGCTACAGCACGGGGGACATCCTGATCAACCGCACGGGCAGCCATGCCCTGGCGACAGGGGGAGCCGGCGACGTGCTGACCGGCATGATCGCCGGCCTGGCCGCCCAGGGCGTGGAGTTGGACCAGGCCGCCCTCCTGGCTTGCGATCTGCATGGCCTCAGCGGCGACCTGGCGGCGGCGGAGCTGGGCGCCCATTCCGTCATCTCGCCGGATCTGCTGCGCTACATCCCGGCAGCTTTGCGGCACCTGGAGCAGGGCGATGGCCGGTCCGCCCATGGGAGCGGGGCGGGATCCCACAGTCACGAAGGCTGCGACTGCGCGACCCATCATCATCAGGGCGACGCGGCATGAGCCTGGCCGCCCGCCTCGACCGCATGCCGCCGTGGGCGGAGTGGTGCGCCCTGGGGCTGGTGCTGGCCGCCATCTGGCTGGGCAGCTCCATCCCTCCTGCCGAGTTCCCTGATCTGGGCATCTTCAGCTACGACAAGCTGCTCCACCTGCTGGAATACCTGGGGCTGGGATCGGCCCTCTGGCTGGTGGGGCGGCGCCGCTGGCTGCCGCGCATCCAGGCACGGACCGGCTCCGCCCTGTCCGCCCTGCTGCTGGGCGTGGTGCTGCCGGGGGCGCTCTGGGCGCTGACCGATGAAGTCCACCAGCTCTTCGTGGGCCGTGACTGCAGCCTGTGGGACTGGCTGGCCGATGTGGCCGGCCTGCTGCTGGCCGTCGCCCTGGTCCGGGCCGTGGAGCGCCGCGACGCCCGCCCGTGAAGGAGTTCGCCGACCATTTCTCCGGCCACGCCCCGGACTACTCCGCCTACCGCCCGAGCTACCCCGCGTCCTTCATCCGGCGCCTGGCCCAGTCCGCCCCGGACCACCGCCTGGCCTGGGACGTGGGGACAGGCAACGGCCAGGCCGCCCTCCTGTTGGCCGCGCATTTCGAGCGGGTGCGCGCCACCGACGCCAGTGCCGACCAGCTGCGCCAAGCCTTGTCCCACCCCCGGGTTGATTACCAGCTGGGCCGGGAGGATGAGTCGGGTTTGGCCGATGGCGCGGCGGACCTCGTCTGCGCCGCCCAGGCCGCCCACTGGTTCGACCACGGGCGCTTCCACCAGGAGGCGGACCGGGCGCTGAGGCCGGGCGGGCTACTGGCGGTTTGGGCCTATGGGCTGGCCATCGTGGATGCCGAAGTGGATGGCCTGGTGCGCGATCTCCACCGGCGGCTGGATCCCTGGTGGCCGCCGGAGCGGCGTTGGGTGGACGAGGGCTACCGCGGCCTGCCTTTCCCTTACCCCGACCTGCCGACCGAAAGCTGGACCATGGAAGGGGAGCTGGACCGGGCGGACTACCTGGGCTATCTGGGCACCTGGTCGGCTCTGCGCCGGGCGCGGCGGGGCGGGGCGGGGGATCCCCTGGCGGAATGCGCCGAAGAGCTGTCCGCCCACTGGCCGCGGGAGGAGCGCCGCCTGGTGCGCTGGCCCCTCCACCTGCGCTGGGGGCACAAGCCCGGCTGAGCGTCACCTTCCTTATGTTCCAGGGGGAGGACAGGCACGATCCCCATCAGCCGCCGCGACCCCGACCGTGCGCGAATCGGGACAGGGTTCGACTCAAGGGTGAATCAGAGGCCCTCGTTGGAAACCGATGGCCGGCCCCGGGCGTTGGGCGGGCCTGACTGCGCCGGTCCGTCACCGGCGTCCGTATCAACCACACGAATGGAGGACGAACATGGTTAACAAGGTCATGCTGATCGGGCGCCTGGGGAAGGATCCCGAATTCCGCACCACGCCCACCGGCATTGCCGTGGCCCACTTCTCCCTGGCCACCGATGAGCGGCGCAAGAACGAGAACGGCGAGCTGACATCGAAGACGGAGTGGCACCGCATCGTGCTGTTCCGCCGTCCGGCGGAGATCGCCCGCGACTACCTGCGCAAGGGATCGCTCATTTACCTGGAAGGGAAGATCCACTACGACAGCTACGAGAACAAGGAAGGCCAGAAGGTCTACACCACTGAGATCCTGGGTGACAACTTCCAGATGCTGGACAGCCGCTCCGACCGCGGCGGGGACAACGTGGACCGCACCACCAGCCAGGAGCGCCCGGCCCCCGGCATCGAGAGCAACCTGCCGGCCGGAAAGGCCCCGGTGGACGCCATGGCCGACGACGAGGACCTGCCCTTCTAGCCGCTGGTCCCAGGGCTGTCGATAGGGTTGGCGCCCAGGTCGAGGCCGGTGCTTCGGAGCTTTCGCCGCGCATGCTGGCGGCATGTGCAAGAAGGCTGCGCGAATGCCGGACCGCCTGGCCGGAGGCCAGCGCCCGGTGGTGCGATGAAGACCGCGAAGCGACCATGTCCGCCAGGCTGCACGCTGGACGGAACCCCTACTCGAGAAAAGGAGCCCCGGCGTGTCTGGCGTCGGGGCTTTGTTGCGCGCAGGCTCCAGGGCCGGGACGGCGCGGGTCCTGTCACACGAAGCGATAGCGGTTCTGCACCAGGCCCTGGCCGAGCACGCGGCTGGACACCAGCTCCAGGCCGCCGGCCGCCGCACCGCCGAAGAGGGGAATGCCGCCACCCAGGACCACGGGCACGGTGGTGAGGATCAGCTCGGTGATCAGCCCCTCGGCCAGACAGGCCGCCGCCAACTCGCCGCCGCCCACCAGCCAGGCCCGGTGGTGATCCTCCTGCCCAAGGTGGGCCAGCACCTCCCCGGGTGAACCCTGCGCCGCCGCCACGCCGGGCGGTGGCGCATGGAGCGCCTGCCGGGTGAAGACCCTCGTGGCCTTGTCCTTCCAGAGCCAGGGTCCCAGGCCGAGGGCGTGCCGGTAGGTGCGACCGCCCATCACCAGGCAGTCCACCGAGGCGTAGAAGTCGCCGTAACCGTAATCGTCCTGCCCGCCCTCGTAGGGGGACAGCCAGTCCACCCCGCCCTCCGGGGTGGCGATGTGGCCGTCCAGGCTGGCCGCCGCATAGTAGACCAGTTCCATCCACCTCTCCGTCTTCCAAGATCCCTTCGTGTCACTTGCGCTTGCGGCGACGGCGGGCCGTGTCCTCAGGATCCTCCGGCGGCGTGCGCCAGCGCTCCGTGGCCGCTTGGTCGGGATGCTGAGCCGGCTCCGCCGCGGGTGGGGGATTCTCCTCCCGGCGCGGTCGGAAGAGCTGGCGCGGCTGGCGCGCCTCCTGTTCTTCGAGCAGGGTGCCCACCCGCCGGGTGAGGGACTTGAGACGGGTGCCGGTGGCGGCGCTGACCAGCAGGTCGTAGTCCAGCTTGAGGCGCCGGCGGCTGGGCGTGGTCACGTCGCATTTGTTGAGCACGACGAGGGAGGGGCGCGCTGCCAGTTCCGGCGAGTAGCGGGCCAGTTCCTCGCGCAGGACGCGCAATTGATCAGTCGGATCCTCGGCGCTCACATCCACCAGATAGATGAGCAGGCGGCAGCGCTCCACGTGGCGCAGGAACTGGTGGCCCAGGCCACGGCCCTCGTGGGCGCCCTCGATCAGGCCGGGGATGTCCGCCAGGGCGAAGGACTTGTACTCGGCGTAAGGCACGATGCCGATGTTGGGCACCAGGGTGGTGAAGGGATAGTCCGCCACCTTGGGCCGCGCCGCGCTGAGGGCGGCCAGCAGGGTGGATTTGCCTGCGTTGGGGAAGCCCACCAGGCCGACGTCGGCCAGGATCTTCAACTCCAGCTCGATCTCCAGCTCCTGACCCGGGCCGCCCGGCGTGGCATGGCGTGGCGTCTGCTGGGTGGCGGATTTGAAGCGGGCGTTGCCCTTGCCGCCGTGGCCGCCGTTGAGCAGAACCTCGCTCTGGCCCGGCGTTGTCATGTCCAGGAGCAGGGCGCCCGTGGCCGCGTTGCGCACCTGGGTGCCGGGCGGCACGTGGATGACGATGTCCCGCCCGCCCCGGCCCCGCCGCAGGCGGCCGGACCCCGGCTTGCCGTTCTCCGCCTCGAAGGTGCGGCTCCACTTGAAATCCAGCAGGTTCATGCGGCCTTCGTCCACCTCCACCACCACGTCGCCGCCGCGGCCGCCGTCGCCGCCGTCCGGCCCGCCCTTGGGCAGGTACTTGGCGCGGTGCAGGCTGACGCAGCCGTCACCTCCGCTGCCGCTGCGCACGATGATCCGCACATGATCGATGAACATGGACCTCCTCCCGCCACCGGCCCGCTCGCCAGCGGCCTGTCAAGAAAAGCGCCCCCGATCGGGGACCGGGGGCGCTGTACGCTGTCTGGGGCGCTGCCTACTTGGTCAGCAGCATCTTCCGCGTCTCGCTCGTACCGGCGGCCTCCAGGGTGTAGAAGTACACGCCGCTGGAGAGCTGGCTGCCGTCGAAGCTCACGGCATGGCGGCCGGCGCCCAGCTGGCCGTTGACCAGCGTCGCCACCGTCTCGCCGCGCAGGTTGTGCACCTTCAGGCTGGCCTGTCCGGCCTTCTCCAGCGTGAAGCTGATCTCCGTCGCCGGATTGAAGGGGTTGGGCACGTTCTGGGCCAGGGCGAAGGAGGCGGGGGCCACCGGCTCCGCCAAGTCCGAGGTGCACTCGTAAATGATCTGGCTCTCGTACTGGGCCAGGTTCTCGAGGTCGATCAGCTCGACCAGTGAGCCTTCGGCGTTGGGGCCATAGTACTCGTAGCGGTAGAGGCGGGTGGTGCCGTCATCGAACTCGAACTTGAAGGCGTGCTGCCTCACCGGGAACCCCTGGCGGCCGACGCCCAGATGCACCTGCAGGATGCTTTGGGGAGCCATGGCGCCGTTCCACTCGTCGCAGTCGGCCGGGTCCACGATCCACTCCGTGTTCGCCAGCGGATCGCCCGGCTTCACCTCCCAGGTGAAGAAGAGGTCGGCGGTGCCGAAGACGTCCAGCATGTCATGATACATGGTGAGACGCTGGAGGTGGCGGACCTGGCTGCCCTCGTTGAAGACACAGATACGGTCATAATAGAGGACGCTGTCCAGGGCCCCGTTGGTCCAATACACGCCGCGGTGGCTGTTGTAGTGGCTGAGGCCGATGTGGCCCTCGGCGTTCCAGGGCGTGCCTGTATGGGGCGGCACGTCCGTCACCGGGATGCGCATGTAGTAGATGTTGTTCTCCGTCTCGATGGAGCCGTCGTTGTCGTTCGAGTTGCGGATGGAGGCGCCGGCGTGCAGGTCCAGCATGAAGCTGAGGTGCAGGTAGCCGTTGTCCACCACCTCGGCCAGGGAGCCGAAGGTCTCGCTCCAGCAGTTGGGGGACTCGCAGCCGGGGCTGGGCGTCTGGGTGATGTTGACGCGCGGGCCCCAGGTCAGGCCATTGTCGGCGGAGCAGGCCATGAAGAACTCACCGTTGGCCATCCGCTTGTTGTCCGAACCGGGGGCGCGCCGGTCGTTCTTGTCGTAGGCGTTCCACAGGGCGTAGAGGTAACCGGTGGCCGGGTCGTGGGCCAGCTGGACGCGGTCCTCCTTGATGCGGAAGACGCCGCTGAAGGGATAGGGCAGGTCGCCCGCCTCGTCGTCGGCGGTCAGCCAGCCGGCAATGTGGCCGAACTGGCCCGTGGTGGCGTTGTAGTGCCAGATGGAGCTGTGGTAGTCCACATGGCTGAACTCGGTCATGTAATAGGTGTCGTCCGCCAGGTCGATGAAGAGCAGGCTGTCCGCATAAGACACGGGCGTCGGCCAGGCCACGTGCAGGTTGGGCGTCTCCGCCGTGTCGTAGATGGCGTCCATGTCCGCGTAGCCGAACACGCCCACCCGGAAGGGGGCCGTCGAGGCGGGATCATGGTACTTGGTGATGTTGAGCGGATTGCCCTGGGCGATGCGGGCGAAGACATTGTTGCTCGCGTCACGCGCCTCGTAGACCATCACGTCATGGTGCCACTGGCCGGCGCCGTAGCTGGCGTCGTAGAAAATGGAGGGCGTGGCCGGAGCGTCAGGTCCGAAAACGACGGCCGCCCCCGGCGCATTCTTGGCCGCGGTCATGGTGGCGCTCAGCGTGTTGCTGGCGTTGGTGACCAGGACATAGGTGCCATCCCAGGAGGCGCTGCTCGTGCTGGCGTTGTACCACACGGCGTCGACGTAGGCGCCCGTGATGCGCGAGTCGCTGCTCACCATATGGACTTTGTCGTTGTAGTCCACGGCGATGTGCGGCCACAGGATGTCCGCGTTCTCCGTGTTCTGGAGCAGGTTGAAGGCCAGCGAGCAGTCCCCGAAGTCCATGCCGAACCAGGAGCCGGCGCCGCTGTGGAAGCCCACCACACCGGTGTTGGGGGCCATCCCGTTGGACGGGTTGGCGCTGGCGACGGCGTGGGTCGTGTAACCGGCATGGGTGGACATCACATCGGCGGCGGGGACGACGGTGAGATTGGGATTCACGCACCAGGCCCGCACACGGCGGCCGGTGGACACGTTGATGCCGCCCATGAAGGAGCCGTGGCTGACGCCGTCGGTGCTGACGGCGATCATCTTGCCGTAGGACCCGTTGTGCTGGTAGTCATAGCGGCTGGTGCCCACCACGACATTTTGTCCGTAGGGCCAATCCACGAAGGTGCTCCCGTCGCCCTTCTGGGCCGCGACGGAGGGGGCGTCCACATTGAAGGACTGCCAGGCCGTCTTGCCCGGGTGCCGCTCGCTGAGGGGGAAACGCCCGTCCACCGGCACCAGTTGTGCCGCCAGGGCGGCCGATCCCAGTGCCAGGGAGGCGAATACAAGTGTCTTGCGCATGTTTGCCTCGCATCCTTTAGAGTTTAGACGATTGTGTTCAGCGGCTCCCGAAGTGGCGGGGGCTGGAGTTCTCTCCATTAACACCTTGTAAAAGGTTGCGATTCACCCGCCACGAATCAAGCTGGGGCATGACCCTGGGGAGTTTATCGCAATCAACATGCCAGTTCGCCCGGTCAAGGCTTGGCGGAAGCGCCACCCTCCGTCTACTCTCCGTCAGCCGTATCCGGGCCCACCTTCTACCGTTCGCGGCAAAGCAGGAAGGGCCTCACTCCGACCCGGCGCGGACTCTGAACAAGGTCTGCAGATTTCCCCCGGTGCTTGTTGTCCACTGCGTTGAGGTGGTTGTCGCCACCCGCTGCCAGCTTGAGCCCTGGTCCGAGGACGACCAGATCTCGTACCAATCGGCCTCTGGAACCACATCCCAATGAAGGAGGACCTGTCCGCCCGACGGCGGGCCGATCCGGACATGCGGGGCTTCCAGCCGCACGTAGAGCACTTGCCGAGGGTAGGAGTCCAGGTCGTCCAGGTCGATCAAGGCGACCTGTGAGCCTTGGCCACTGGGACCATAGTACTCGTAGCGGTAAGTGCGCACGGTGCCGTCGTCGAACTCGAACTTGAAGGCATGCTCACGCACCGGAAAGCCCTGGCGACCGACGCCCAGATGCACCTGCAGGATGCTGTTGGGGGCCAGGGCGCCGTTCCAATCGTCGCCGTTGGCGGGGTCCACGATCCACTCCGTGTCCGCCAGCGGATCGCCCGGCTTCACCTCCCAGGTGAAAAAGAGGTCCTCCGTGCCGAAGACATCCAGTGCGTCATGGTACATGGTGAGGCGCTGGAGGTGGCGGACCTGGCTGCCCTCGTTGAAGACGCAGATACGGTCATAATAGAGGACGCTGTCCAGAGCGCCGTTGGTCCACACCGCGCCACGGTGGCTGTTGTAGTGGCTGAGGCCGATGTGGCCCGCCGCGTTCCAGGGCGTGCCTGCATGGGGCGGCACATCCGTCACCGGGATGCGCATGTAGTAGATGTTGTTCTCCGTCTCGAGGGAGCCGTCTTGGGCCTCCGAGCTTCGAATGGAGGAGCCGGCGTGCCGGTCCAGCATGAAACTGAGGTGCAGGTGGCCGTTGTCCACCACCTCGGCCAGGGAGCCGTAGGTCTCGCTCCAGCAGTTGGGGGACTCGCAGCCGGGGCTGGGGGTCTGGGTGATGTTGACGCGCGGGCCCCAGGTCAGGCCGTTGTCGGTGGAGCAGGCCATGAAGAGCTCGCCGTTGGCCATCCGCTTGTTGTCCGAACCGGGGGCGCGCCGGTCGTTCTTGTCGTAGACGTTCCACAGGGCATAGAGGTGGCCGGTGGCCGGGTCGTGGGCGAGCTGGACGCGGTCCTCCTTGATGCGGAAGACGCCGCTGAAGGGATAGGGCAGGTCGCCCGCCTCGTCGTCGGCGGTCAGCCAACCGGCGATGTGGCCGTACTGGCCGGTGGTGGCGTTGTAGTGCCAGATGGCGCTGTGGTAGTCCACGTGGCTGAACTCGGTCATGTAATAGGTGTCGTCCGCCAGGTCGATGAAGAGCAGGCTGTCCGCGTAGGTGACGGGCGTCGGCCAGGCGACGTGCAGGTTGGGGGTCTCCGCCGAGTCGTAGATGGCGTCCATGTCCGCGTAGCCGAAGACGCCCACCCGGAAGGGAGCCGTCGAGGCGGGATCGTGGTACTTGGTGATGTTGAGCGGATTGCCCTGGGCGATGCGGGCGAAGAGGTTGTTGTTGGCGTCCCGCGCCTCGTAGACCAACACGTCGTGGTGCCACTGGCCGGCGCCGAAGAGAGCGTCGTCATAGACGGAAGGGGAGGCCAGGGCGTCCGGGCCGAAAATGATGGCCGCGCCAGGGGCATGCTTGGCCGCGGTCATGGTGGCGCTGATCGTGCCGCAGGCGCCGGTGACCTGGGCGTAAGCGCCGTCCCAGGTGGACAGGTTGCTGCTGGCGTTGTACCACACAGCACCTTGAGTCACCGTCCCGGCTTCGCTGGAGACCATGTGCACCTTGTCCCGGTAGTCCACGGCGATGTGCGGCCAGACAATGTTCGCGTTCTCCGTGTTCTGGTACAGGACGAAGGCCAGCGAGCAGTCCCCGAAGTCAAAGCCGAACCAGCAGCCGGCGCTGCCGTGGAAGCCCACCACGCTGATGTTGGGAGGCAGTCCGTTGGGCGGGTTGGGGCTGATGACGGCGTGGGTGGTGTAGCCGGAATGGATGGCCGTCACATTGAGGGCGGGAATCACCGTGAGGTTCGGATTCACGCACCAGGCCTTCACGCGCCGACCGGTTGTTACATTGATGCCGCCCATGAAGGAGCCGTGGCTGACGCCGTCGGCGCTGACGGCGATCATCTTGCCGTAGGAGCCGTTGTGCTGGAGATCATAGCGGCTGGTGCCCACCACGACAATCTGTCCGTAGGGCCAATCCACGAAAGTGCTCCCGTCGCCCTTCCCGGCCGCGATGGAAGGAGCGTCCACGTTGAAGGACTGCCAGGCCGTCTTGCCCGGGTGCCGCTCGACAAGGGGGAAGCGACCGTCCACCGGCACCCGTTGTGCCGCCAGGCCCGCGGTGGCGAGCGCCAGGACGGCGAGGCCAAACATCTTGTTCATGGTGTGATCCCTCCTGCTGATGATCGGGCAAGAAACGAGCTTCAACGCCCACGCCCCATGACGGAATGTCCACCATGTGCCGCACATGCCGGCCCATTTCTGAGACACCCAGTCCGGGTGGTCGACGTCGAAGCCCCAGGGCCGGTTCTGTGTGGGCCACGGGGGCGTGGGGCGTGCAGGGAAGGCGTCCATGCCCGGAATGGTCACTCTTCGGTCCCCTGCCGGGTCAGGTGCCAAAGCTCGCAGCCCGTGACCCGATAGCGGCCGGTGGGCGTACGCAGCTCGAGGCGCTGCGGCCAGGTGCGGGCTTGGCGATAGCGCGCGGCGGCGGCCCGCAGCCAATCCGCCAGATCGGGCTCCGCGACGCCCTCCCCGGAATCCAGCGCCAGGACGGGCCGGCGCAGGTCGTCCCCTTGCAGGCCCAGGCGGCGCAGTTCCTCCTTGAGGGCCGGGTCGCCGGATTTCTCCCACTGGGCCGCGGCCAGGGCAGGGTCCAGCCGGGGCAGGCTGCCGCCGGGGATGGTGCCGAAAAAGAGGCCGGGCTCCAGCAGGAGCAGGCCGGCCTCCAGCAGGCGCCGCAGGCCGCGGGGCTGCCGTTCCAGGGCGGCCAGGCGCACGGAGACGCCGGTCAGGACCTCGCCGGCCGGATCGAAGACCAGCCGGCCATCCACCACCTGGGCCGTCTGCAGGGCTCCCTGGTCGCCGCGCACCTCCAGCACGGTGGAATCGGGCAGATCCGCCCAGCCCAGGGCGGCGGCGCCCTCCCCCGTCCAGACAATGCCCTTCTGGCGCAAACTTCCGGCCAGGCGCAGGGCGCCCAGGCGCTGCCGACCCGCGGGATCCTGCCGCTCCAGGCCGGCCAGGCGGGCGCGGGCCTCCGGGTCGGCGCGCCCGGCGGCGATCCTTTCCAGTTCCGCCTCCAGGCGCTCCAGGGCCATCTGTTCGCCCAGGCTGGCCGGCGCCTCGCGCCGGCCCCACTGAACCGCCACTCTGTGCCAGAACTCCTCGCGGCCCGGTCCGCCGGCCTCCACTTCGCGCAGATCCCGGGCGCTCCAGACCACCGCCGGCGGCTCCCTGCTCGCCGCCCGGCGCAGGACCAGGGTCTGGCGTTGGGCAAGCAGGTCCTCCACCATCTCGCGCTCGCGGCGGGACAGGCTCTCCCAGACGGGGCGGACCCTGCCCTCCAGCTCGCCTACGCATCGAATCAAGCTGTCCATCAGCGCCTTGTCAGTGTTGCCCGCCGCCAGGGCGGCGGCCAGCCCTTCCTGCAGAAGCGGCATCTCCCTGGCCAGGTCGGGCGGGGGCTCCAGTCCGGCGGGGCGGGGCGACGCCGGACGGAGGGACCATTGCAGCAGGGCGGCCACCACCAGGGCCGCCATCACCCAGAGCAGCGAGCGCCGGCGAAGGCGGGGCTGCCAGGCCCGCCTGGCGCGACCAGCCGGGGGTCCGGCCGGCGCGGCGCCGCTGCGGGTGAAGCCGGCGCCCTCCTCCAGCACGATCTCCCCACCATCGGCCGGAGCCTGCTGGCCGGCCAAAGGATGGGTGCGATCACCGCTGGGCTCCTCCACCAACTCGAGGCGGAGGGTGAGGCCCATCTGCTCGAAGTCCCGGCGCACGGCCACGGCCTGGGAGAGGCCGTGCTCGCGCAGGACAAGGAAGGGAGGATGCCGCAGCTCGCGCCGCACCAGGGGTTCCGATAGGCCGGTGATGCGGGCCAGGCGGGCGATCACCTTGGGATCGCGCGTCTCATCCAGCAGGTAGAGGTTGTAGGCACCCATGAACGGTCTCCGTCAAGCCAAGCCGCCCACCTCGCCCTCCACGGCGCGCAGGAGGGCCCCCGACTCGATCAGCTGCTTGAGGGCGTGGTACTCGCTGCGGAAGTCGTGGTCCACCACCTCGTCGCCGCGGGCGGCCTCCCCCGCCAGGCAGGTGGCGGCCGCCATCAGCGCCGCGGCACTGCCACGGCCGGGCTGCCCGCCGCGGAAGCGGTTGCCGTAATGCCCGGCCAGCACCTCGATGGCCAGCACCGTGCCCACGTGGTCGGCGATCTCGAGCGCGTGCAGGGCCGCGTTGGCGCCCATGCTGACATGGTCCTCCTGATTGGCGCTGGTGGGAATGGAGTCCACGCTGTCAGGATGGGCCAGGGTCTTGTTCTTGGAGACGAGGGCCGCCGCCGTGTACTGGCAGATCATCATGCCGGAGTTGATCCCGCTACGCGTGACGAGGAAGGGCGGCAGCCCGTGGTTCTGGGAGGCGTCCATCAGCTTGGCCGTGCGGCGCTCCGAGATGCTGGCCAACTCGCAGAGGGCCACTTTGAGGAAGTCCAGGCAGAAGGCCATCGGCTCGCCGTGGAAGTTGCCGCCGCTCAAGAACTCGCCATCCGCCGCGAAGACGAGGGGGTTGTCCGTGACGGCGTTCATCTCGCGCTCCACGGCGGCGCGCAGCTGGGTGAAGGTGTCGCGGCAGGCCCCGTGCACCTGGGGAGCGCAGCGCACACTGTAGGAGTCCTGCACCCGCGGATGGGCGGGATCCCGCGCGTCCACCCGATCCGATCCGACGGTCAACCGGCGCACATTGTCCGCCACCGCCTCCTGGCCCGGGTGTCGGCGCAGGGCGTGGATGCGTGGATCAAAGGCGGCGGACTTGCCCTGGAGGGCCTCCAGGGTCAGGGCGAGGGCGATGTCGGCCGTGCGGGCCAGCCGCTCGGCCTTGTGCAGGAGCAGGGCGGCGGCGGCCGTCATGAACTGGGTGCCGTTGTTGAGGGCCAGGCCCTCCTTCGCCTCGAGCACCAGGGGCGCCAGCCCCTCGATCTCCAGCACCCAGGAGGCGGGCTTCCAGGCCCCGTGATACATGAGCTTGCCCTCGCCGATGAGGGGAAGCGCCATGTGGGACAGGGGGGACAGGTCCCCCGAGGCCCCCACCGAGCCCAGGGCCGGCACATGGGGCAGCAGATCGCGGTGCAGCAGCTCCAGCAATCGTTCGATCACGACTGGACGCACGCCGCTGCAACCCTGGGCCAGGCTGTGGGCGCGCAGGAGCAGCATGGCCCGCACCACCTCCGGCGCCAGCGGTTGACCGGTTGAGACGGCGTGGCTGACCAGCAGGTTGTGCTGGAGGCGGCCTTGGTCCTCGGGGGCGATCTGCACCTGCTGCAGGGCGCCGAAGCCGGTGGTGATGCCATAGATGACGTCCCCGCGGACGACGGCGGCGTCCACGAAGGCGCGGCTCTCCTCCACGGCCCGCCTCGCCTCGGCGGTCAACTCGAAGGTGCCCGCCCCGGCGGCCACTTCGGCCAGCGTCGCGATGTCCAGCCAGCTGCTGCCCACCTGTATCACGGGATTCATCGCACACGCTCCTCAAGTCGGATCGACAGCTGCAGGCGACGGCCCTCGCGCAGCAGCGCCACCTGCGCCTCGTCTCCGGACGCGAAGTGGCGCAGGGCGAAGGTGTAGTCATGGATGTTGGCCACGGGGTGGCGCCCCAGGGCGACGATGCGGTCGCCTGGCCTGAGGCCGGCCCGCTCCGCCGCGCTGCCCGCCTTCACGTCCTGGACCGTCATTCCTTCGCCCGCACTCTCGTAACCGGGCACGATGCCAAGGGCCACCCGGATGGGGGCGCCGCCCTCCGGCTGCTTCCGCGCCGTTGGCGCGACCCGCCCCACGGCCAGCCCTGGATCCAGCAGGGCCGGGATCCACCCCGCCAGGGTGCGCGCCACGGGCTCCAGGCCCTCCAGGTTGAGGCGGTCGGCCGTGTCCGTTGGCTGGTGGTAGTCCTCGTGGGGGCCGGTGAAGAGCATGAGGGCGGGGATGTCCGCCTCGCGGAAACTCTCGTGGTCGCCGCCGGGGGCTTCTGGGCAGGGCAGGGCGCGCAGCCCCGCCTCCGCCGCGGCCCGCTCCAGGGAGGGCGTCAGCTCGGGATGCTCCCCGCCGCCCAGCACCTGCAGCGCCTCGTCCCGCAGGCGGCCCACCATGTCGAGGTTGACCATCAGGTCCAGCGAGTCGATCCAGGCCGGCCTGGCGCGGAGCAGGCTGCGCGAGCCGAGGCGACCCAACTCCTCCCCACCGAAGAGCACAAGGGCCAGGGAGCGGCGCTCGCCCTCCTTCCCCGCAAGGGAGGCCTGCAGGCGCCGGGCCGTCTCCAACAGCATGGCCGTGCCGCTGGCGTTGTCGTCGGCGCCGGGGTGGAGCGTGCGGCCATCGGCCCCCATCCCCAGGTGGTCGTAGTGGGCGCCCAGCAGGATCCAGCGATCCGCCGCCCGGCCGTTGCCCGGGATGGCGGCGCCCAGGTTGCGGCTGTGGCGCTCCGCCGCCTGTTGGCGGATCTCCAGCTCCACCAGGCCCGGCACGGCAAGGGGCGGCTGCGCCTTGCGCGACCGGGAGGCTTTTGACACCAGGGTGCGCAAGGCCTGTCCGGCGGGGGCCAGGAGGCTGTCGGCGGCGCTGGCGGAAAGGGAGGCCAGGAGCGGCCCGCCCGTGTCCAGGGCGGCGTCCAGTCTGCCCAGGCGCAGCAGCTCCGCCCGCTCGGTGAAGGGGCTGTCCGCCACCAGCACGGCGGCGGCGCCGCCCGCCCGCGCCGCGGCCAGACGCCGCTCCAGCCGGCAGGCCTCCCGCCAGGCCGGCGAGCCGTCGCCCAGTCCATCGGGCACCTGGCGCACGATGAGGACGGCCTTGCCCGCCAGGGTGGCGCCCTGCAGATCGTTCCAACCCAGCTCCGGCGCCACAATGCCGAATCCACAGAAGAGGACGGGGGCGTGGATGAAGCCCGAGGACGAGGCGGCCATGGGCTGCCACGTGGCGGCGGGGAGGTCCCGCACGCCGCCCGCGGCATCCAGCCGGCCCAGGCGCGCCTGCTGCACCCGTGCCTCTTCCCGGAAGCTGAAGTAATGGCTGTGGTCCGGGAAGCCCGCCAGCGGCGCCAGGCCCAGGGCCGCCAGCTCCTGCTCCAGGCGCTTCGCGGCCAGGGCTCCGCCCGGCTCCCCGGCGCGCCGGCCCTGATAGGCGGGCGAACTCAATTCGCGGATGAGGACGGGCATGTCCAACCCGGCCGCCGGCAGCGCCAGCACTATTGCCAACAGACCTCGCGCCACGGCTCGGCTCGTCATGGATGCT
Organism: bacterium; assembly: GCA_030685015.1. Classification (NCBI taxonomy): domain Bacteria; species bacterium. The sequence continues at coordinate 83,310 of JAUXWS010000041.1, read as the reverse complement.
CCTTCCCGGCGGGTCCTCCCCGCATCTCAAGGGTCGTCCCGCCACCGGGAACGCCGGGCGACGGCTCATGCAGCCGACCGGCAAGATCGAAGTTGGCCACGTACCATTCATCGATGTGGCCCCGGGCCTTCAGCAGCGATGCCGTGGAATCCGCCGCGGCGCGCTCGGCGAACCAGCCGAGGCGCACCCGATACCAGGTCGAGTTCTGGCGCGGCGGCAGGGCGTAGGCATAGATCTCCGCCTGATGCAGGGCCTCCACCTGGTGAACCACCTGCAGACTGTCCCGGCTGGCCGTCACCTGCAGGGTAAAACCGCCGTGGACATTGGCCGGTGGCGCGTATGCCAGCTTCGAGACGGAAGGGGCCTGGAGCGTGGGGCTTGGCTGGCGCAATCCGCGGCTGGCCAGCAGGGCCAGGACCACCGCACTGGCGAGGATGGCGGGCCGCACCCAGGAGGCGCGCAGCTGGCGGGCGCCCGTGCCCGCCTGTCGGGACACCTGGCTCATGGCCTTCCCCAGCAGACCCATGGCACTGGGGCTGATCCTTCCTTCTGGCGGCGCCTCCGGCCTCGCCTCTTCCCCTTCGCCCAGGGCGACGCTGAGATCCTCGGGCAGATCCGCCCGCACCAGGGCGCCGCGGTCCAGCGCGCCGCGCAGCAATTCGCCGGCCGCTTCGTGGCCCTCCCGGGCCAGCTGAAACAGGAGGGGCCGCACCCGGCGCAGGGCGCGCCACCGCTGGGGGGCCGGCAGGCCACGCAGGACACGATTGAGGCAGGCATGGTCGAGGGGCAGGCCGGCGGCATCCACCCTGTTCCAGAGACCCAGCAGGTCCAAAGGATCAACCTGGGCCGGATCCAGGCGGCGCAGCAGCTCCACCTCGCGCGCCGCCAGGAGGGGGCGCCGGTGCAGCAGCTCGAGCAGGGACCCCGCCCCCGCGCTGATCTGGCCGCCGGGCAGGCGCGTCCAAGCCTCAAGCAGCTGGTCCTCCCACTGGACTCGGCGTCCGGGGGACATGCCCGCCCATTGGATCCGGCTCTGATGGAAGGCGGCCAGCTGGACGGCGTCGCGCCGGTCGATCGCCTCCCAGGCGGCGGCGAGGGCGGCGGGCTCGCGCCCTTCCCGCCGGCGGGTGAGCAGGCGGGGCACGGGCAGGGCCAGGATCAGGGCCAGCGCAAGAAGCCAGCCACCCTTGGCAAGCAGACCGGGGAGCGCCAGCCCCAGCAGCAGGTAGAGCAGCCAGGCCGCCACGGCATAGGCCAGCGTAAGCTTGCCGGCCAGGCGCGCCGTCTCCAACCCCTGTTCCAGGCCCATCCTCATCGCCACCTCAGTCCTTCGTCCTCAGCCGCGGTCATCCCTCCCGCATCCGCTTTGCGCCAGCCATCAAGTCCGACCGCCACAGTCCGGCGCGCTCACAAGTCGATCATGCGCAGGGCAAGGCGCGGCCCATTGGCGTCCTCGCGGCCGCTCCACAGGTTGACGCTGCGGAACTCGACCCCATCGGGCACAGGGAAATTTCCCTGCCGGCCCAGAATCTCCTCCAGTTGCGGCAGCATGGCCTTGAAGACCTTGAGGCCGCCCGCCGCCCCGGTCACGCCCGCCTCGCGGGAGAAGCGCATGGGGTGGTTGTCGCGGTTGCCCACCCAGCTCACACAGACCAGGCGCGGCATCACGGCGCAGAACCAGCTGTCCCGGTAATCGTCGGTGGTGCCCGTCTTGCCCCCCAGATCGCCCGTGAAGGGCACGGAGAGCAAATCGCCGCCCGTGCCGTAACGCACGGCGCCCCGCAGCATGTCCAGCACCAGGTAGCTCTCCACCGGATCAAAGGCCTGCCGTTGCCGGGCTTTGTGGCGCAGCACCTCGCGCCCGAAGCGGTCTGTCACGTGCCGCACGACGAAGGCGTCGGAGCGGATGCCGCGGTTGACGAAGACGCCGTAGGCCTGGGCCAGCTCCAGCGGCCGGACAGGGAAAGTCCCCAGCGTGAGGCTGGGGCTCCGCTCCAGCGGGGCCGTGATGCCGGCGTCGCGGGCGGTGCGGATCGTCTGGGCCAGGTCGCTGCGCATGGCCACGCCGGCCACCACCACGTTGAGACTCTTCATCAGGCCGTAGACCCAGGTCTGCGAGCCGCTCTCGCTGTAGTCCCAATTGCGCGGCGTCCAGGTCATGTCGGGCAGGCGGTAGCTCTGCACGCTGTCCACCACGATGTCCAGGGGCGACCAGCCGTTGCGCAGCGTGGTGTAATAGAAGAAGGGCTTGAAGCTGCTCCCCGGCTGGCGGTTGGGGCTCAGCGCGCAGTTGAAGGCGCTGGTCAAGTAGTCTCGACCGCCCACCAGGGCCAGCACCTCGCCATTGCGCGGATCCAGCGCCACCACCGCGCCGTCCAGCGAGGTGGCATTGGCGCCCAGGCGGGTCTCCAGGCCGTCGCAGAAGGTGCTGAGCGATTGCTGGGCCAGGTCCTGCAGGCGTCCGTCCACGCTGGTGTGGATCTCCAGTCCGGCATAGGGGATGGTCTCGGGATCCAGGCCCATTTCCCGGTACTCCTTCTCCAGGTCGGCCAGGATCCAGTCCCGCAGGTGCCCGGCGTTGTTGCGCCGGCCCGGCCGGACCTTGAGCGGGCCGCCTTTGAGGCGGGCCGCCGTCTCCCGGTCCAGGTGTCCCTGGTGCTCCATGCGCGACAGCACGAGGTTGCGCCGGTCGCGGCAGGCGGCCGGGTTGGCGCGGGGATTGTAGCGGGTGGGCGCGTTGAGGATGGCCACCAGCGTGGCGGCCTCCGTCACATCCAGCTCCGAGGCGGAGCGGTCGAAATACTCTTGCGCGGCCGCCTCCACGCCCATGCTGCCGGCGCCGAAGTCCACCGTGTTGCAGTAGGCCTCCAGGATGTCCCGCTTGTCATAGCGGGCCTCCATCGCCACCGCCAGCAGGATTTCGCGCAGCTTGCGGTCCACCTTTTTCTCGAAGGTGAAGAACATGTTCTTGGCCAGCTGCTGGGTCAGGGTGGAACCGCCGCTGCGCCGCCCGGGCAGCATCTGGCTGAGCAAGGCCCGCAGGAGGGCCTGCTTGTCGATGCCATGGTGGCCCAGGAAGTCATCGTCCTCGGTGGCCAGGAGCGCCTTGACGAAGAGGGGCGACACCTCCTCCAGGGAGACGGGCAGCGAGGAACCGATGCGGCTGATGACCAAGCCGTTGCGATCCAGGATGGTGGTGCGGCGGGGCGGCTCCAGATCCCCCAACCGCTCCGGCAGATGGGGCAACTGCTGCTGGACGAACGCCGTGTAGACCAGCAGCCCGGCCAGGAACAGGCCAAGGCCCGTCATCGAGGCATAGAGGAACAGGCGCAGGACGCGCAGCAGGTTCTCGTTCACGGGCCCAGCTCCCGGCCGTTCTTGTCCATGTAGGTCTGGGCCACGCCGGCGGGACGCAGCCACTGGCGGCGGCCGGCGGCGGCCACTTCCAGCAGCACGATGCGGCCCTCCACCTGCCAGACCCGGGCCACGGCCAGTCCGGGCAGGAGGCGCAACCGCTTGAGCAGCTCGCGATGGCCGGGCACCAGACCAGCCTCCTCCTGGCCGGAGCCCACCTCCGCCAAGGCGGGATCACGCAGGGCCTCCGCCGTGTCCGCCGGCGCCACCGGACTGAGGCCAAGGGGCAGGACCTGCAGCTGCAGCAGGTCGGCCTCGGCTCCGGCCAGGCGGTTGTGGCTCTCGTCCAGGAAGGCGAAGCGGGCATGCGGTCCATGGCGGGTGACCAGCACCTGGGCCAGCCCGCGTCGCGTCAGGTGCGAGAGGTCGTCGGGCGGGATGATCTGGTCCTGCTGCCAAGCGGTGAGGCTCCCGTAGAACTCGCGAAAGGCGGCCAGCCCCATGTCGAGTTCCGGGTTGCGCGTCAAATGCTGTCGCATCTGCCCCAGGGTCACGACCCGCGCGCGCTCCACTTTCTCATGCTCGATGACGGTGCTGCGCACGACGGCCTGGCTGTCGCTCTCCTGCAGCAGGTCGAGCCGATCGTGGGCGCGGCCCGTCTCCGGGCGCCCCGCGTTGCCCAGCTGCAGCCAGTGCCCCAGGATGATCTCGGGCAGGGGACTCCAGAGCAGGGCCGCCAGGGCGGCGACCCAGGCGGCGTCCCTCAGCAGGCGACGGGATTCCAGGTGTTGCAGGATAGGCGACATGTCCCTTCGATCAACGTGGCCCGGCCGGACAGGCGGGCGGATCCCCTCATGCCATGCGCCGCCGCTTGATCAGGTACTCGAGCAGGGCGTGGTCCACGGCGCGGCCTGTGCTCAAGGTGGCAAAATCGATACCCTCCCCCAGGCAGCGGGAGCGCAGGCTCCGCACAAAGGTGGCCACCTGGCGGTTCACCTCGGCCGCCACGAGGCGGGGGTCGGCGGACAGCTCGGCGCCGCTCTCCATGTCGCGGAAGCGACCCCCGTCGAAGCGGGAGAAGTCCAACTCCGCCGGGTCGAGGGGTTGGAAGACGATCACCTCGTGGCCCTGGTGGCGGAAGTGCTTGAGGCCGCGCAGCACGGCGCTCTCCTCGTCGTAGAGGTCGCTGATGAGAATGACGAGGCCGCGGCGCTTGAGCGATTCCGCCATGCGGTGGAGGGTGGCTTCGGTGCGGGTGCCGCCGGAGGGCTGCCAATGCTCCAGCTCGTGGAGCAGCAGGCGCAGATGGCCCCGCGTGCTGCGTGGCGGGATGAGGCGGCGCAGCTCCTCGTCGAAGAGGGCGAGGCCCACCGCGTCCTGCTGGCGCACCATGAGGTACATGAGGGCGGCGGCCAGGATGGAGGCCCAGGTGAACTTGGTCACGCCCGCGCTGCCGAAGCCCATGGAAGCGCTGCCGTCGAGCAGCACGTAGCAGCGCAGGTTCGTCTCCTCCTCGTACTGCTTGACCTGGAAGCGCTCGCTGCGTGCGAAGAGCCGCCAGTCGATGTGGCGGATCTCGTCCCCGCGCTGATAGGGCCGGTGCTCGCTGAACTCCACGCTGAAGCCGTGGTAGGGGGAGCGGTGGAGGCCCGTGATGAAGCCCTCCACCACGTGCCGCGCGATCAGGTCCAGGCTGCGCAGCCGGGCGATGCGCTCGGGCGTCAGGAGGGTGGCCATCTCAGGCCGGATCCTCCAGCAGGCGGGTGACGATCATGTCGCTGGTGACGCCCTCGGCCTCGGCCGCGAAGTTGGTCAGCACCCGGTGGCGCAGGACGGGCAGGGCCATCGCCTTGAGGTCGGCCAGGTCGGGCGTGGGCCGTCCGTGGAGGATGCCCCGGCACTTGGCGCCCAGCACAAGGTACTGGCTGGCGCGCGGCCCGGCGCCCCAGCTCACCTGTTCCCGGATGAAGGGCGGCGCGTCGGGATTGCCCGGCCGCGTGCGGCTGACGAGGCGCACGGCCTGCTCCACCAGGTGGTCGGCCACGGGCGTGCGGCGCACCAGGTCCTGCAGCTGGAGGATCTGCGCCGCGTTCAGCACCGGGCGCGGGCTTTCCCCGCCGGCGCCGGTGGTGGACTTGACGATCTCCAGCTCCTCGGCGAAACTGGGGTAGTCCACGCGCAGCATGAACATGAAACGGTCCAGTTGGGCTTCGGGCAGCGGGTAGGTGCCTTCCTGCTCGATGGGATTCTGCGTGGCCAGCACGAAGAAGGGCTCCTCCAGCGGGTAGGTCGTGCCGCTCACCGTCACCTCGTGCTCCTGCATGGCCTGCAGGAGGGCGGACTGGGTCTTGGGCGGCGTGCGGTTGATCTCGTCGGCCAGGACGATGTTGGCGAAGACCGGCCCATGGAAGAAGCGGAAGCGCTTGGCGCGGGAGGCTTGGTCCTCCTCGATCACTTCGGTGCCCGTGATGTCGCCCGGCATGAGGTCGGGCGTGAACTGGATGCGGCTGAACTTGAGTTCCAGCACGCGGGCCAGGGTGGAGATGAGCAGGGTCTTGGCCAACCCCGGCACGCCCACCACCAGTCCATGCCCGCGGCAGAGCAGCGTGATGAGCAGGTGCTCGATCACCTCGTCCTGCCCCACGATCGTGCGGCGGATCTCCTGCGTCATCTGGGCCCGCGCCTCCTGCAGGGCCCGCACGGCCTCCATTCCACCGGAAAAGTCTCTCACCTCGCGTGTCCTTTCTTGAGCCAGGCGCCCAGGAAGCCCAGCAGATCGTCCCTGCCGCTGCGGGCCCGCACCGAACTGGTCAGAATCTGGAGAATGGGAAGGGAATGAAGGCGCTGTTTCATGCCCAGCAGCGCCTCGCGCTGGGCCTGGCGCCCCAGCTTGTCCGCCTTGGTCAGCACCACCACCACCGGCACCATGTTGTGGCAAAGCCAGGCCAGGCTGTCCAGGTCCTGCCGGGTGGGGGTGTGGCGGATGTCGAGCAGCTGCACGACCAGGCGGGTCCGCGCCGTTAGCAGGTAGCGCTCGATGAGCACGCCCCACTCCCGGCGAAGCTCCTGGCTGGTCTTGGCGTAGCCATAGCCGGGGAGATCGACGAAGTAGAGCGTCTCGTTGACGATGAAGTAGTTGACCAGCCTCGTCTTGCCGGGGGCGGCCGAGACCTTGGCCAGCGCTCTGCGGCCCAGCAGCAGGTTGATCAGGCTGCTCTTGCCCACGTTGGAGCGTCCGGCGAAGACGATCTCCGGCCAGGCCGGCTCCGGCAGCCGGGCGGGGTCGGCCACACTGATGAGGAAATCCGCCTGCTTGATCACCAGCGCCATGCCGACTCCCCCTCACCCATGATCTGATTCGAGTTTCGATCCCGACGCCGGTCGTGTCAGGCCAGGAACTCCGCCAGTTCCGGCCGCTGGTTGCGCAAGCGGGCCAGCAGCTCGCGGCGGGCCTCCTCCTGATCGTCGAGCAGCTTCAACCGCTCCGTGGCCGCCGCCATGAAACGCTGCTCGAAGTGCGCCCGCAGGGGCTCCGTCCAGGCGGATCCGCCCGGCAGGAAGGGGCCGCGGTAGAGGCCGAGGCAGGTGTCCAGACAGCGGGCCGCCTCCGCCCGCCGCCTGCCGCGCAGGGCCGTCTGGGCTTGCGTCCAGGCCCGCTCGAAGTCCTGGACATCCAGCGGCAGGTGGCCGCCCAGGGCGTAGCCCTGGCGCTCCGTGTGCTGAAACAGCTCGGCTGAGATTGGCTGCAGCGCCTTGCGCAGGCGGCTGACCACCACGCGCAGGCTGCCATCCCCCAGCACGGGCCGGCCACCCATGGTCATCGCCGCCAGGATCTCTTCCCGCGTCATGAGCCCACGGCCCTGCCAGGCTCGCACGGCCAACAGGGCAAGCAGCTCCAGCCCCACCCGGGTCCGCAGGCGGGCGGCGTCCAGCTCCCCCTCGCCCAGCCACAGACGCGGCCCACCCAGCAGCTGCAGGCGCAGGCCGGGATCGCGCCCGCCCTGCCGATCCAGCCAGGCGCGCAGGCGTGCCAGCTCCTTGTCCAGTCGCGCCGCCTCCGCCGTCGTCAGGTGATCGCGTCGCACCGCGCAGTCCGCCAGCGTCGCGCGGACGAAGTCCTCCCATCCGTCGTTGTCCACCACCAAGCCGGGCAGGCTGATGGCCAACCCGGCCCCCAGCCATTCCGCCAGCGTCCAGGCCCACAGGCAAAGCGTCGGCGCGGGCAGGGCGTCGGGCAAGGGCCAGGCCGTCAACCCGGGAAAGCGGCCGGACAGGTGCGTGAGCAGGCCGTCCTGCCCGCGCCGCCGGGCGTGACAAGCGGTTTCGAGGAGGGCCAGGGCGGCCTCCTCCCGCCGACCGTCGCGCTCGGCCACGGACACACGGAAGGCCGCCGTCAGCTCCTCGTCGCGCTCCACCTGAAGCAGCTCGTCCACCAGTCGGGCCGCCACCGCGGGCTCGCCGCTGTCAAGGGCCAGTTCGCCGATCTGCGTCATGAAGCGCACCAGATCGAACTCGTTGCGGGCGCGGGCCGTCTCGACGGCGGGGAGCCAGTCCGCGGCTCGCCGGCCGGCATCCAGCAGACCGCGGCGGGCATCCGCCCGGTCGCGGATGATGGCGAACTGCAGGGCCTCCGTGTCGGTGCGACCCAGCGTGGCATAGAAATCGACCATCGCCTGCGCCGCTTCGCCGGCTGCGCGCCAATCCCCCCCCGCCTCCGCCTCCTGGAGGCGGACCATGGCGCGGCAATAGCCCAGCGACAGGCACAACTCGCGGGAAGCCTCCTCCCCCAGGTCGCCCTCCAGGTGTTCCAGCAGGACGGCCGCCTCGCGGGTCCGGTGCAGGCGCCAAAGAAGGGAAAGCGCGGTCAGCCGCAAGGCCTTGTGGGCATAGGAGTTTCCCGGCCCCGCCACCTCCTCCGTCAGAAGCTCCGACACGGCCAGGGCGTCGGCCAGCCGCCGCTGCTGGCGCAGCAGGTTGATCAGGGTCAATGCGGTCTCAGTGGCCAGGGCGCGTTCCCCGTGGCGCAGGGCATGGTCGAGGTTGTCGCGGAGGATCTGCTCCGCCTCGCTCCAGCGCCCGGCCATGGCCAGCACGCGGGCATGCCGCTCCCGCTGCAGGCGGAGGCTGGGGGCCGGCGCCCGGCCGGAGATCTCCACCATGCGGTCGTGGTGCGGCTTCATCAGATCGCGCCGGCCGGAGATGTGGGCCAGGCTCTGCAGCTCGAAATGGATGGCGAGCAGCTGGGTGTCGTCCAGCTGGCCGCCCCGGGCCGCCAACTCCCGCTCCAGGCCGGCGAAGCGGGCCAGGGGGTCGTCCGGCGTGGCGGGCATCATCCAGCGCAGGCAGCGGCCCCAGTCCCGCTGGCCGGGCAGGGTCGCCAAGCGCTCGAGGCGGTCGAACTCCGCCGCCGCCCCTTCCCAGTCGGACGCGGCATAACGGCGCTGCAGGCGGGCCAGCACCAGGGTGGCTTGCTCGGCCGGCTCCAGATCCGGTGTCGCCTCCATGCGATCCAGCCAGGGCGGCAATTCCGCGAGCCGTCCGCGGATGGTGAAGGCGCGGGGCATGAGCCGCAGCCAGAGCAGACGCGTCTCCCCCGACAAGCGCCGCGGGTCGGCCCGCTCCAGCCAGTCCGCCAATCCGTTGGCGCTGCCCAGGCGCTGATGGGTCTCAAGCAGGACGCGGATGGCCAGATTGTAGTGGTCCTTGTCCTCCGCCAGAGTCGACAGGCGCTCGGCCAGACGCAGTTGGAGATCGGGCGAGGCGCCGCCTCCGTCTTCCAACAGGCCGGCGATCAGCCCGGCGGCGCCGGTCCGCAGCCCTCCGTCGCCGTCCGCGTCCTCCTCCCGGATCCGGCAGAGCAGCTCCGCCCTCAGCAGGCGCCGGACGGCCTCCGGGCCGTCCAGGCGATTCGCCACCTCCAGCAGGAAGGCGCGTCGCTCCTCCGGCTGGAGCAGATGTCGCACCGCTACCGCCCACAGGTCGTGGGCCAGGACCCAGCCGCCGGCCTCCTCATCGTGGCGCACCACGCCCTGGCCATGCAGCTCGCCGGCCAGCTCCTCCCAGTCCACCGCGGCGGGAATGCCGTGGAGGACGTCGAGGGGGGCCGGATGTCCCGCCGCCTCCAACCACGTCAGCAGGAAGCGGGATTGGGGGCGGCGCGCCAGCAGGGTGCCGGCCAGGGCCTCATTCAGGCTCCCCGCCGCACCATGCACCAGGGGCGCGATGGAGGCGGCCTGCCAACCGACCGGCGTGGCGCGCACCAGGCCGGAACGGCGGGCCTCCCGCAGCAGGTTGAGGGCAAGGAAGGGCAGGCCGGCGCTGTGCGTCATCAGCTCGGACAACAAGGCCGGCAGCGCCGGGGGCGCGCTGTCGTCCAATTCGCGGGCCACCAGCTCCGTCAATCCCGTCTCGTTCAGGGGCGTCACATCCAGGCAGGTCAAGCCTGGCTCGCCCTCCAGCAGCCGCCGCCAGTCCTCGATGAAGGAGAGGGCCGTCAGGTCGCGGCAGGCGGCCAGCAGCGTGAGCCGTGACTCGTCAAGGGCGGGGTGGGCCAGCAGGCCTTCGATCAGGCAGCGGCTGGCCTCGTCCATGTGGTGCAGATCGTCCAGGACCAGGACGAGGGGGCGCAGGCGGCCCAGGCGGTCCAGCAGTCCGGCCAGCTCCTCCAGAGAGGAAAGGTGGCCGTCCGGTGCCGGCGCCGCCGCAATCCTTGTCCAGGCCCAGGCGAAACCGGCTCCCGACAGGCGGGACAGGCCGGGATCATCGTGCAGTTGTCCCAGCTCGGCCGGCGTGAGCCGGAGGCTGAGGCGGCCCAGCAAGCCTCCCAGGGCGCCGCCCGGACCGGCATCGTGGGGACGGCAGGAGTGGTCCAGCCAAAGCACGGCACTGTCCAGGCGCGCCTCCAGGGCCTGCAGCAGCGCGCTCTTGCCGATGCCGGCCGGCCCCGTCAACACCGCCAGGCGGATGGTCGGGTCGTCGACGTGCTGCGTCAGCCGATCCAGGAGAGCCGCGCGGCCGGGCAGGCGGGGGACGGCCCTCATCCGGTCTGCTTGGCGACGGCCTCCGCGGCGCGGAGCGCAGCCTCGGGGTCGCCCAGGTAGCGCTTGTCCAGGGGGTTCAGGTCCTTGTCCAATTCATAGAGGAGGGGAATGCCGGTGGGGATGTTGAGGCCCGTGATCTCTTTTTCGTCGATGCCGTCCAGATGCTTGACCAGCGCCCGCAGGCTGTTGCCGTGGGCCGTGATGAGCACGCGCTTTCCGGCGCGGATGGCGGGGGCGATCTCCCCGTTCCAGAGCGGCAGGAAGCGGGCGATCGTCTCCTTGAGCGATTCGGTGGCGGGCAGCTCGGCGGCGGGGACTCCGGCATAGCGGGGATCGAAGCGCGGGTGGCGCGGATCGTCCACGCCAAGGGCGGGGGGCGGCGTGTCGAAGGAGCGGCGCCAGATCTGCACCTGCTCCTTCCCGTGGCGCTCCACCATCTCGATCTTGTTGAGGCCCTGCAGGGCGCCGTAGTGGCGCTCGTTCAGGCGCCAGCTGCGCATCACCGGGATCCACATCAGGTCCATTTGGTCCAGCGTGATCCACAGGGTGCGGATGGCCCGCTTCAGCACCGAGGTGTAGGCCAGGTCGAAGACGAGGCCCTCCTTCTTCAATTCCTGGCCGGCCTCGGCGGCCTCTGTCAGCCCCTGGGGAGACAGGTCGATGTCCGTCCAGCCCGTGAAGCGATTCTCCAGGTTCCAGCCACTCTGTCCGTGGCGCAACAGGACCAGCTTGTGCATCGGTGCCTCCTCGTTCAGTCGATCCAGAGCGACTTGATGTTGACGAACTCGCGCAGGCCGAAGTCGGCCAGCTCGCGCCCGTAGCCGGAGTCCCGGATGCCGCCGAAGGGCAGGCGGGGATCCGACTTGACCAGCGCGTTGACGAAGGCTCCGCCGGCGGGCAGGCGCTCCCGGGCGATGCGCTCGCCGCGGACCCGATCCGCCGTGAAAACACTGGCCCCCAGGCCGAACTCGCTCTGGTTCGCCAGGGCCAGGGCCTCCTCCTCGTCCTTGGCCCAGCAGAGGGCCGCCACCGGCCCGAACAGCTCCTCGTCGAAGGCGGGCATGCCGGGCCGCACCTCGCTCAACACGGTGGCCGGATACCAGAAGCCGGGGCCGTCCGGGAGCCGGCCGCCCAGCAGCAGGCGCGCCCCCGCCGCCACGCTGCGCTCCACCTGTCCGTGCAGGACCCGGCGCAGGTCGGCGCGGGCCAGGGGACCCAGGCGGCAGGACTCCCGCCGCGGATCCTCGCCCACGTGCTCGGCCATCAGCGCGACGACCCGCTGCTCGAAGGCCTGTCGATGGCGCTCGATCACGATGAAGCGCTTGGCCGCGATGCAGCTCTGGCCGTTGTTGATCATGCGGCCGGCCACCATCACACGCGCCGCCAGCTCCAGGTCGGCATCGTCCAGCACCACGGCCGGATCGCTGCCACCCAGCTCCAGCACGCACTTCTTGAGGTGCCGCCCCGCCGCCTCCGCCACGGCGCGCCCGGCCGCCGTGCTCCCGGTAAGGGTGATGGCCGCCACCCGGCGGTCCCCGATGAGGGCGGCGATGGCCGGCGGGTGGAGGCGCAGGCTGGGCATGAGGCCCGCCGGCAGGCCGGCCTCGGTCAGCAGGTCCAGCAGCGCCGCGGCGCAGCCCTGGGTGGAGGGCGCGTGCTTGAGCAGAACGCCGTTGCCCGCCGCCAGCGCCGGCAGGGCGGCCCGCACCACCTGCCAGAGCGGGAAGTTCCAGGGCATGATCGCCAGCACGAGGCCCACCGGCCGAAAACAGACAAGACTGCGACGGGCCTCGGTCGCCACCGGCTGGTCGGCCAGCACCAGGGGGGCGCGCTCCACCAGATCCGCGCAGACCCAGGCGCACTTCTCCGCCTCCGCCCGTCCCTGCGCCACCGGTTTGCCCATCTCGTCGGCCATCAGCCCGGCCAGGGCGGGGGCGCGTGCCCGCAGCAGGTCGGTGGCGCGTCCGGCCACGGCCAGCCGCTCCTCCAGACCCCGCCCCTCCCAGTCCGCCTGGGCCGCGGCGGCCAAGGCAAGGGAGGCCTCCAGCTGTGCCGCGGTGGTCGGCGCATGGTGGGCCAGACATTCCCCCGAGGCTGGATTGATGCTGGCGAAGTCCACGTCCGCCTCTGTTTGACCGGCTTCAAATGTAGGATGTCCGGATGGCGGCGGCTCTCTCATCTCCCACCTCCAGACTCATTACTCAATTGGGGTATATTCCGGACCTGCTGCCTGATAGTGTTGATTTTTCGCCTTCAAGCCGCCTAATTTGGACCTGTTGATCCTGATTTAACCACGAGCTGGAGAATCCATGCGCCCGACCCATCTCTTTCTGAGTGTTGCCCTGGCCTTGGTCATGGGCTGTTCCAAGCCGCCCCAGGAGGCGGATGGCCCCTCCCCCGAGACCGGTGGCCTTAGCGCAACCGAGCTGGAGCACGGCATCGGACCCGCCGTTGATCCCGGCCCCCTGGGCGAGCTGGACGCCACGCTGACCGCCCGCGGCCAGGAAGTCTTCGATTCCAAGTGCCTGGCCTGCCACAAGCTGGGTGAGCGCTTCATCGGCCCCGACCTGACCGGCATCCTCTCCCGGCGTTCGCCCCGCTACGTGCTCAACATGATCCTCAACCCCGAGGAGATGGTGAGGCGCCACCCGGAGGCCAAAAAGCTGCTCGCCGAGTACCTGGCTCCCATGGCCCAGCAGAACCTGAGCCAGGACGAGGCGCGGGCCGTTCTCGAATACATCCGCTCGAATCCGGCGCAGGACGCCAGCCGCGCCGCACAGTGACCACACACAGGGAGGTTTCATGAAACAGCATTCTTTGGCGCGGAGCGCCCTGATCGCCGCGGCCTGCATGGCGGGCGCGGGCCTGCTGCTCCATTCCTGCGGCGGTGGCAACCGCGCGATGTTGGGAGACGCCGGGGCGGCGGCCGCCGTCTATGTGGCGCCCGGTTCCCACGACGACTACTACCTGTTCTGCTCGGGGGGCTTCAGCGGCAACATGACCGTCTACGGCCTGCCCTCCGGCCGCCACCTGAAGGACATCGCCGTCTTCAGCCAGTACCCGGAGAAGGGCTGGGGCTACGCCGAGGAAACCCTGGCCATGTTCAACACCTCCCACGGCTTCGTGCCCTGGGACGACGCCCACCATCCCGAGCTTTCCCAGACCAAGGGTGTGCCCGACGGCCGCTGGATCTTCATCAACGGCAACAATACGCCCCGCATCGCCCGCATCGATCTCACCACTTTCGAGACGGCGGAGATCATCGAGATCCCCAACTCCGCGGGCAACCACGGCTCGCCCTTCCTCACCGAGAGCACGGAGTACGTGGTGGCCTCCACGCGCTTCAGCGTACCCGTGCCCCAGGCGGACGTGGCAATCAAGAGCTACGCCGAGAACTTCAAGGGGACGATCTCCTTCATCAAGGTGGACCCGGAACACGGCCACATGGAGCTGGCCTTCCAGATCCTCGTGCCCGGTTTCAACTACGACCTCTCCCGCGCCGGGCGCGGCCCCTCCCACGGCTGGTCCTTCTTCACCTGTTACAACAGCGAGAAGGCCAACTCGCTGCTGGAGGTGAACGCCTCCAAGAACGACAAGGACTTCATCGCGGCGGTCAACTGGAAGAAGGCCGAGGACTATCTGGCCCAGGGCAAGGCCCGCACCATGCCGGCCAGCTATGTGACGAACCGCATGGATGAGAAGTCCCGCGTGGCGTCCAGCACCAGCCACAACTCGGTGCTGGTGTTGGATCCGGCCGACTGCCCCGGTCTCATCTACTATCTGCCCACGCCCAAGTCGCCCCATGGCGTGGACGTGGATCCCACCGGCGAGTACATCGCGGCGGGCGGCAAGCTGGCCACGGTCATCCCGGTCCATTCCTTCAGCAAGATGCTGGCCGCCATCGAGGCCAAGGCCTTCGACGGCGAGATCGACGGCATTCCCGTCCTCAAGTACGATGCGGTGATGGCCGGCGAGGTGAAGGATCCGGGCCTGGGACCGCTGCACACGGAATTTGACGGCAAGGGCTACGCCTACACATCCTCCTTCATCAGCAGTGAAGTCGTCAAGTGGAAAGTGGGCACCTGGGAGGTGGTGGACCGCATTCCCACCTACTACTCCATCGGCCACCTCTGCATCCCGGGCGGCAACAGCGCCAAACCCTGGGGCAAGTACGTCGTCGCCCTCAACAAGATCACCAAGGACCGCTACCTGCCCACCGGCCCCGAACTGGCCCACAGCGCGCAGTTGATCGACATCAGCGGTGACAAGATGAAACTGCTGCTGGATTTCCCGACCATCGGCGAGCCGCACTACGCCCAGGCCTGCCCGGCGGAACTGCTCAAGGAGAAGTCCGTCCGTTTCTTCCGCATCGAGGACAACACCCATCCCCAGGCCGTCAAGTCGGAGAAGGAGACGCGGGTGGAGCGGCAGGGCAACGTCGTGCGCGTCTACATGAGTTCCTCACGCAGCCACTTCGCGCCGGACAACATCGAGGGCATCCGCGCCGGCGACACCGTCTACTGGCACGTCACCAACCTGGAGCAGGACTGGGACGTGCCCCACGGCTTCGCCATCCTGGGCGCCCCCACGGCCGAGCTGCTCATCATGCCGGGTGAGACGCGCACCCTCCGCTGGGAGCCGAAGAAGGCCGGCATCTATCCCTTCTATTGCACCGACTTCTGCTCCGCCCTCCACCAGGAGATGCAGGGCTATGTGCGGGTCTCCCCGGCCGGCTCCGCCACGGAATTGGCCTGGAGCCTGGGTCAGTGACTCATCAGGCCGGGGGGCGCAGGCCCGCCCCCCGGCCCCTATCCCCGGGGGTTGCCATGACGGTGCGCGCCCGCCTGCTCTTCGCCGCGGCAGCCCTCTGCCTGCTGCTGGCCCTGCTCTTCCCGTTGTGGACGATCTCCCTCGCGGCGCCCCAGTATCCGGAGGGCATCGGCCTCAAGATCTGGGCGCACCAGATCACGGGCCAGAAGGAGCACGACCTGCGCAACATCAACGGCCTCAACCACTATATCGGGATGAAGACGATCGAGCCGGACAGCATCCCCGAGCTGCGCATCCTGCCGCCGGCCCTGGTCGGCCTCTCCCTCCTGGGCATGATCGGAGCCTGGTGGGGCCGTCGCTGGCTGCTCACCACCTGGCTGCTCCTGCTTCTGGCGGGCAGCCTCGCCGGTCTGGCCGACTTCTGGTGGTGGGAGTACGACTACGGCCACAACCTGGACCCCAACGCCGCCATCAAGGTACCGGGGATGAGCTACCAGCCGCCGCTGATCGGCACGAAGCAGCTGCTCAACATGCGCACCACGGCCATGCCGGGGCTGGGGGCGCTCGCCATCGGGGCGGGGCTGGCCATCGGCCTCTTCGCCTGGCGCTCCCCGCGTCCCGCGTCGGCTCCGCGCAAAGGTTCCGCCATGGCGCCCCGGGGCCGCGCCGCGCTGGCCCTGGGCGTCCTCATGCTGGCATCCGTCGGCGGCAGCTGCCAGGCCGGCCCGCGGGACATCCGCTACCGGCAGGACACCTGCGCCCGCTGCCGCATGTTCGTCATGGACGAGCGCTACGGCGCTGAACTGGTGACCAAACGCGGCAAGGTGCTCACCTTCGACTCGGCGGAATGCCTGGCCGCCCACACCCTGGAAAGCCCCAAGGACGCCAAGGAGGCGCAAGCCCTGCTCGTGACGCACCACGCCCGGCCGCGGCAGCTGGCCACCGCCGAAGGCAGCGTCTATCTCAAGTCGACCGATCTGCCCAGCCCGATGGGACTGGGATTGACCGCCTGCGCCGACACGGCGGAGGCGGTCGCCCTGCGCGCCCGGCACAGCGGCGAACTGCTCAGCTGGCCGCAGGTGCTGGACCATGTCCGGATCGCCTGGCGCATTCCCTGACCGGCATGATGGCGCCCAAACCGCACCGCTCACCGGCCCGCCGGGCTGCGCTCCTTCTGTTGCTGCTCCTGACGGCGGCAGCGGAGGGACGCACCTGGCGGGCCGCTCCTGACACAGGCCTGGGCGCCACCGTCGCCCGCGCCGCGGCGGGGGACACCGTGTGGGTGGAGCCCGGCGTCTACCGCGAAGACAGTGTGCTGGTGGATCGCCGCCTCACCATCATCGGCCGCCCCGGCGCCGAGGTGGACGGCAGCGGGGGCGGACATCTGATGATCGTGCGGGCGGATGGCGTGGAGGTGCGCGGCCTGGCCTTCCGCGGCGCCAGCCTGAGTTATCGCGCCGACCATGCCGCCCTCATGGCCGAGAACTGCGCCGGGCTGCAGGTGGAGGACTGCCGCTTCGAGGACAACTTTTTCGGCGTCTACCTGGCGCGCTGCCGGGCGGCGGTGATCCGCGGCAACACGATGGTTGCCCGCGAGAACAGGGAGACGGCCAGCGGCAACGGCGTGCACCTCTGGCACTGCCGCGAGGTGGAGATCTCCGCCAACCAGGTGGGCGGCCACCGCGACGGCATCTACCTCGAGTTCGTGCGCCAGGCCGTCATCAAGGGCAACCATGGCCACCGCAACCTGCGCTATGGCCTGCACTTCATGTTCTCGGACTCCTGCCACTACCTGGAGAACGAGTTCGACGGCAACGGCGCCGGCGTGGCCGTGATGTACTCCCGTCACGTGGAGATGAGCGGCAACGACTTCCACGACAACTGGGGTCCGGCCTCCTACGGCGTGCTGCTGAAGGACATCAGCGACAGCGTCATCCGCGGCAACACCTTCCGCGGCAACACGACAGGCCTGCACGTGGAGGCCTCCAACCGGCTGCGAGTTTTCGACAACGACTTCCGCCGCAATGGCTGGGCCCTGCGCCTGATGGCCAACTCCACCGATGGCCGCTACGAGGACAACCGCTTCGTCGCCAACGCCTTCGACGTGGCGGTCAACGGCCGGCAGAATTACAGCACCTTCGCCCGCAACTACTGGGACCGCCATCGCGGCTACGATCTGGACCGCGACGGCTACGGCGACGCCCCGCACCGTCCGGTGAGCGTCTTCGCCCGCGTGGTGGAGGATCAGGCCCCCGCCCTCGTCCTGCTGCGCAGCCTCTTCCTCGACCTGCTCGACCTGGGCGAGCGCGCCTTCCCCCTGCTCACGCCGCCCACCCTCGAGGACAGCCAGCCGCGCATGAGGGAACCATGATCCAGGTGGAAGGATTGGCCAAGCGCTTCGGTCGCATCGAGGCCTTGAAGGGAATCAGCGCCGGCTGCCCGCGCGGCCTGGTCACGGCGCTGGTGGGACCCAACGGCTCGGGCAAGACCACCCTGATGAAGTGCCTGCTGGGTCTGGTCAGACCTGATGCCGGGCGCATCCTGCTGGACGGCCGCCCCATGGACGGCACCGCCGCGGCGCGCCTGGACATCGGTTACATGCCCCAGCTGCCCCACTATCCCGACAACCTGAGCGTGGAGGAGCTGGTGGAGCTGATCGGCGGCGTGCGCCGCGCCGCCGCGGAAAAGGCCGGCCGGGCCGCGCGCGCGCCCGGTGCCAACCCGCCCTGGTCCGACAGCATCTTCAGCCTGGCCGCGATCCAGGGCCGCAAGCTGCGCGGACTGTCGGGGGGCACGCGGCAACGGGTGGGAGCCGAACTGGCCTGGCGCAGCGCGGCGCCCCTGCTGGTGCTGGACGAACCCACCGCCGGCCTGGATCCGCTGGCCAGCAGCCATCTCAAGGACCGCCTGCTGGAGGACCGCGCCGCCGGCCGCACCGTCCTCATCAGTTCCCATGTGCTGGCCGACCTGCAGGAGCTGGCCGACCAGGTCATCTTCCTGCTCGAGGGGCGCGTCCGCTTCGCCGGTCCCTTGTCCGACCTCCTGCGCGCCACCGGCGAGGAGCGCCTGGAGCGCGCGGTGGCCTCCCTCATGCGGCAGGGGGCGGCATGAGCCAGACCGGCATCCTCCTCGCCGCCGCGCTGCGGGACGGCCTGCGCAGCCGCATCGTCTACGGCTTCGGCCTCTTCTTCCTGGCGGCCGGCTGGATGATGCTGCGCCTGGGCGGGGACGGCGACCAGGCCCTGCTCGGCCTGCTCAGCCTCAGCCTGGCCCTGGTGCCGCTGGTCAGCCTCGTCTTCGGCGTCAGCCACCTCTACCAGGCGCGCCGCTTCATCGAGCTGCTGCTGGCGCAGCCCGTGCCGCGCCTCCGCCTCTTCCTCGCCCTCTACGCCGGGCTGGCCCTGCCCCTCACCCTGTCCTGGATGCTGGGTTGCCTCCTGCCGCTGCTGGCCGCCGGCGTGCGGGACGGCACGGCGCTGGCCCTGCTGCTGGGCGCCGGGGCCGGCCTCTGCCTCTCCTTCTGCGCCCTGGCCTTCCTCATCGCGGTGACGGTGGAGAACCGCCTGCGCGGCCTGGGCCTGGCCATCGTGCTGTGGCTGGCCGTGGCCGTGGCCTGGGACGGCATGATTCTCATGCTGAGCTACTGGCTGTCCGATTGGCCGCTGGAAGGGCCCGTTCTGGCCCTCTGCCTGGCCAACCCGGTGGACCTGGCGCGCGTGCTGGTGCTCCTGCGCTTCGATCTGGGCGCCATGATGGGCTACACGGGCGCCGTCTTCCGCCTTTTCTTCCAGGGGCCGCTGGGCATGGCGCTGGCGGGGCTG
Organism: bacterium; assembly: GCA_030685015.1. NCBI lineage: Bacteria > bacterium. The sequence continues at coordinate 64,325 of JAUXWS010000041.1, read as the reverse complement.
ATGCTGGCGCTCTGGGTGGCGGGGCCGCTGGCGCTGGCCGGGCGGGTCTTCTCCCGTCGCGATTTCTGACCGGATTCCCCACGCTGGAGGTACTGTCGCCCGACCCGCGCACCGCGTTGGGCATGGTCGCGAATCCCATCGAAGGTCCAAGCCCGACAGGCTGCTAGAATTCCTACACGGTGGACCGTGCCACGGCTTGACGACCCCCGCGGCGATCAGGGGCTGTTAAGATTGACACAGGCGCATCTGTCGCTTTCCCACGTGGCATTGCGGACATTGGCGCTTCCTTGACACGGGCTCCAGACCCATGGCATCGAGATCAACGTGGAGGTCCCCATGAGTGAGCATCGCTACAGCCTGCCCGCCGACCGCCTGCCGCGAACCTGGTACAACATCAATGCCGACATGCCCGTGCCGCCGGCGCCCGTGTTGCATCCCGCCACCTTGGAGCCCGTCACGCCGGACTTCCTGTCGGTGCTCTTTCCCATGTCCTTGATCCAACAGGAGGTCAGCACCGAGCGCTGGGTGGAGATTCCCGAGCCGGTGCGCGAAGTCTATCGCCTGTGGCGCCCCACGCCCATGATCCGGGCCATCCGGCTGGAACGGGCTCTGGATACACCGGCTCACATCTATTTCAAGTACGAGGGCGTCTCCCCGGTGGGCTCGCACAAACCCAACACCGCCGTGGCACAGGCCTTCTTCAACAAGGAAGCCGGCACCAAGGCCTTGACGACAGAGACCGGCGCTGGTCAATGGGGAAGCGCACTGGCCATGGCCTGCCATTTCTTCGGCCTGGCCCTGGAGATCTACATGGTGAAGGTCTCCTTCCACCAAAAGCCCTACCGCCGGGTCATCATGCAGACCTATGGGGCCGAGGTCCACGCCAGCCCCACGGATCGCACGGCCTATGGCCGGCGGGTGTTGGCCGAGTCGCCGGACTCGCCGGGGTCGCTGGGCATGGCCATCTCGGAGGCGGTGGAGGTGGCGGCCTCCTCGGGGGGCGCCAAGAAGTACAGCCTGGGAAGCGTGTTGGGGCATGTCCTCATGCACCAGACGGTGATCGGCCTGGAGGCCCTGGAGCAAATGGAGATGGCCGGCGAGTACCCGGACGTGGTGATCGCCTGCGCCGGCGGTGGGTCAAACTTCGCCGGCTTCGCCTATCCCTTCCTGTGGAAGAAGTTCGCCACGGGCGCGCGGGTCCGCGTGGTGGCCGTGGAGCCGGCCTCCTGTCCGTCCCTCACCCGGGGCCGCTACACCTACGATTTCGGCGATGCGGCAGCCACGGCGCCGGTCGTCCGGATGCACACCCTGGGGCACGGGTTCGTCCCGCCGGCCATCCATGCGGGCGGACTGCGTTACCACGGCATGGCGCCCAGCGTCAGCGCGCTGGTCGATCATGGCGACATTGAAGCGCGGGCCGTGGGACAGCTGGAGACTTTCGACGCCGCCGTGCAATTCATCCGCGCCGAGGGGATCATCCCGGCCCCGGAATCGGCACACGCCGTGCGCGCCGCCATCGATGAGGCCCTCATCTGCAAGCGCGATGGCGTCCGCAAGGTGATCGCCTTCAACTTGTCCGGCCACGGCCACTTCGACATGATGGCCTATGACGCCTACTTGGCCGGGCAGCTGGAGAACCACACCTACTCGCAGGAGCAGGTCGACGAGGCAATGGAACAGCTGCCGAAGGTCACCGGCCTGGCGTCGCTCACCTAAACCAGAAGCGCACGCCGATGCCGCCCTCCACGTCCAGGTGCGTGTCAGGCATCAGATCAACCACCGGCGCCAGTTCCATGAAGAAGTCGACCGGCGCGCGCGGCAGCACCCAGTCGATCCCGACGGGGATGCGAACGCCCACCCGGTTCTTGTCGCGGTCGTTGTCGTTGCCATTATGGTCGTTGTTGTCGTCATGGATGCGCATGCGCCCGCCGATCCCGTAGAAGAGGGAGAGGAGCCCCGAAGCGCCGCTGTTCGCGAACACGTTGTTGTTGTGGAAGAGGTAGTCGGCATGCACATGCATGTCCTGGTGTTCCGACAGCGACCATGCCAACCCGAAGTCCAGGGCGTGCGTCTTGTCCAGCCAGAGCTTGGCGTTCAGGCCCGTCGGCTCGCCAATCATGACCCCGACTCCCAGCCTTGCCGCGACCGGCTGTACAGCCAGACTCAACAGGAGTAGGCTCCATAATTTCCGCATAATCTGCTCCAATCCTTTTTTGATTCTTCCTTCAATTTTTCTCTTCATCAATTTTCGTACTAAAGAAAACACTATTGATTGAGTTATGACATCAAAATCGTCATATACGGACAATGAAAAAAGGCGCGCGGATGTTTCCGCTCGCAGAAATGTGAAGCTTGGGCTAAGGGTGCGTGCCAGACGGATGTGCTGCGGGCAGCGCCGGGACTACTTGAACCAGAAGCGCACGCCCAAGGCGCCGTTGAAGCCCGCCTCCGTGTCCGGGATGATGTCCACGACCGGCACCACCTCCAGGAAGACATCGAGGGGCGTGGCGGGCGGCGTCCAGGCGATGCCCAGCGGGATGCGCAGGCCCAGCCGGTCCTTGTCGTCGTCGTTGTCGCGGCCGCGGCCGTCGTCGTCATCGCGCAGCTGCAGGCGTCCTCCCACCCCGTAGTAGAAGGTGAGGCCGCCCGGGACGCCGCTCTGGGCGAGCAGCGTGCGGTTGTGCAGCAGGTAGTCGGCGTGGAGGTGGAGATCCTGGTCGTCGGACAGGGTCCAGGCCAGGCCGAAATCCAGGGCCCGCGTCTTGTCCAGCCAGGTCTTGGCCGACAAGCCGGTGGGCTCGCCCAGCATCACGCCCAGTCCCAGCCATTCTGCGCTGGCCGCGCCGGCCCACAGAAGTCCGGCCAGCAGCGCCAGGGTTCCGCTCGTCGTTGCGATGCGCATCATGCGCCCTTTCTCTTTTCGGCAGGTTCGGCCTCCGGCGCGGGCACTTCCCCGACGCCGCTCCGCCTCGCCGCCCGGCGGCCACAACATGGGGAAGTCCAGGAATCCTTTCCTACAAGCCCGCGGCCTGTCGCACCCAGGGGAGAGCCGCAGGCATGGGACCGGGATCGATCCCCCGGGTGATCGCCCAACGCTCCAACCAGGAGATGCCGCGCTTTCCAATGAAGGCGTCGGGCAGCTGATAGGCCGTGTCCGCCAGGGCTTCTTCCAGCGGCACGAAGCGGCAGCCGCGGCCGTGGAGCATGGCGACCAGTCCGTCCAGGTGCTCCGCGTTCAGCCAGTTGGCGTGCAGGAGCAGGACCTGGGCCGGCTCGTGCCCCAACAGGCGGCGGGACAGCTCCTCGTAGTGGTCGGCAACAGATTCCATGTAGCGCAGGTAACCGGTGGCCAGCCGCCGCTGCAGATCCATCTCGCCCCGTTCGCGGGCCGGATCGTGGGCCCGGTCGAACACGTACTCGTCGTTGTCGAAGGTGACGGGGGCGACGCGCCAACCCCGTTGCGCCAGCCAGTCCTCGAACGCGGCCTTGGTCTCCCGGTCCGGTCCCGTGTTGAGCATGGGGTGGCGGAACCAGCGCAGCTTGGCGCCGCGGCCTTCACACAACGGCTCCAACAGCCGGGCGACGCGTCACGTCTCCTCCTGCCTATGGCGACGGCGCGGTCATGTGCCGGGACAGGATCCGGCGTGGTGGCGCCGACGGGCAGGGCCACGGCCACCATGTTGACCGACAGCATCACAACGCAGACGACGGCCCTGCCTTCTGACTGAAGCGATGATCGCATGGTCGCTCTCGCTGGAACCAGCCTTGGATGCTCGGACCCGGTCACTCAAAGTAGGATGGTCCCCCGTCTGCATTGGGCCTGCGCTCGTCCTTGCCGACATTGGGACGCCGCCGCGGCGTGGAGCGCGGCCGGGGTCATGACCAGGCCGGGAGCCCAATGGAGAACTTGCCTGCGAGCACGACGGCGCTGCTGCTGGGACTGGCCGGCGTCCTGCTCAACATCCTGTGGCCCCTGCTCGGCCGGCGGGGTGTCATGCTGCTGGTGCAAGCCGTCGCGGGGCTCTGCTTCCTGGCCCACTACGCCCTGATCGGCGCTTTCACGGGCAGCCTCATGAACGCCCTGGCCGCCCTGCAGGCCCTGGCCGCCATCCCCCTGGGCACCAGGCCCGGCTTCCGCACTGTCTATCTGCTCACCCTGCCCGCCATCGGCCTTGGCCTGGTCTTCACCTGGTCGGGGGCGGCCAGCGTCTATGCCGCCCTGGGCATGGCGGGCATCAGCCTGGGGCGCTACCAGACGAAGGTCCTGCCCTTCCGCATCATCCTGCTTGTGACGATCCCCTTCTGGGTGGGACACAACCTGCTGGTGGGATCCCTCCCCGGGCTGCTTTCCGACACGCTGGTCAGCATCAGCAGCGCGGTGGGCCTGCGGCGCTGTTGGAGGGTGTTGCACCCGGCGCCCGTCGAGACCTGACCGATCCGGGACAGTCGCCCCGCCGACCGCCGCGGCCGCACCCGCCCTTACAGCACCACGTCATCCGGGAAGTCGTAGAGCGCGGTGGTGAGGTAGCGCTCGCCATGGCTGGCCAGCACCGCCACGATGCGCTTGCCGCGGCAGTCCGGCCGCCGCGCCAGCTGGAAGGCGGCCCAGGCCACGGCCCCGCTGGAGATGCCCACCATCAGCCCGTCCTCCCGGCAAAGGCGGCGGGCCGTCTCCATCGCCTCGTCGTTGCTGACGCAGACCACCTCGTCGATGATCTGCAGGTTCAACACCTCGGGAATGAAGCCGGCGCCGATGCCCTGGATCTTGTGCGGGCCGGGCTTCAGCTCTTCGCCGGCCAGGGCCTGGGTCATGACGGGCGAGTCGGCCGGCTCCACGGCCACCACGCGCAGCTGCGGATTCTTCGACTTCAACACCTCGCCGCAGCCGGTGATGGTGCCGCCTGTCCCCACGCCGGCCACGAAGAGGTCCACCTGGCCGCCGGCGTCCTCCCAGATCTCCAGCGCCGTGGTACGGCGGTGGATCTGCGGATTGGCCGGATTGACAAACTGCCCGATGAGCAGCGCGCCGGGGATCTCGGCGGCCAGCTCCGTGGCGCGCGCCACGGCCCCCTTCATCCCCTTGGCCCCTTCGGTCAGCACCACGCGGGCGCCCAGGGCGGCCAGGATCTTGCGTCGCTCCAGGGACATGGTCTCCGGCATGGTGAGGACGAGCGGAATGCGGTGCGCCGCGCAGACAAAGGCCAGGGCGATGCCCGTGTTGCCTGAGGTGGGCTCGACCACCGTCGTCCCTTCCACGATGAGGCCGCGCTGGATGGCTTCGGCGATCATGGCCTGGCCGATGAGGTCCTTTACGCTGGAAATGGGGTAGAAAGATTAGAGCTAGAAGTCCACGACGGCGCCCAGGCCGGCCGTGCTGTGCGGGGCCCGCACCAGGGGCGTGCGCCCGATGGTGTCGGCGATGCTGTCGTAGATCCGTTCCATGCGCCCTCCCTTGCTCCATTCACGCTGTGTGTTTGCTCCGGCGACTCCGTCCCTGGCGTGATGGCGCCGCCGATCTGATGAAGTGGCTGCTCCGCTTGTCCTGCCTCGCCCGGCGCCGCCACGTGACGCCGCGATGCATCACCCATCAAAGGGAATCCGTCCCCTCTCCGGTGGATCCCGCCTCGATGCGCTGCTCCTGGGGCGTGCTGATCACCCGTCCCCCCGCCGGGATGGAGTGCGTCACCCAGGTGTTGCCGCCGATCACGGCGCCTTTGCCGATGACCGTGCCTCCGCCCAGGATGGTGGCGCCGGCATAGATGACCACGCCGTCCTCGATGGTGGGATGGCGCTTGGCGCCGCGGATGAGGCGGCCCCGCTCGTCCTTGGGGAAGGAGAGCGCCCCCAGGGTCACGCCCTGGTAGATCTTCACGTTGTCGCCGATGTCCGTTGTCTCGCCGATCACCACGCCCGTGCCGTGGTCGATGAAGAAGCTGCGCCCGATGCGCGCCCCGGGGTGGATGTCGATGCCCGTGCGGCGGTGGGCGTGCTCCGTCATGATGCGCGGGATGAGCGGCACGCCCTGCTCGTGGAGCAGATGGGCGATGCGGTAGACGGTGACCGCCTCCATGCCCGGGTAGGCGAGCAGGATCTCGGCCATGTTGCGGGCGGCCGGGTCGCCGTCGTGGGCGGCCTGCAGATCCAGCACGAGGAGGCGGCGCACCTCCGGCAGGCGGGCGGTGAACCCCTCCACGGCGCGGTCCGCTTCGCGGGCGCAGTGCTCGCAGGGATCGTCCTCGCCGCATTCGCTGCGGTAGGCCAGGTAGGCCAGCTCGTCCAGCCCGGCGGCGATGTCGTCCAGCAGGGCGCCCACGTGGTAGGCCACGTTCTCGGGCGTGAGATGCTGGCTGCCGAAATAGCCGGGATAGAGCACGGAGAAGATGCGTCCCAGCAGGTCCACCGTCTTGTCCGCCGAGGGCAGGCGGCGCCGGCCGTCCAAATACTGGGCGGCGGGGCCTTCCGTGAAGAAAGTCTCGACCAGGCGGCTGGTGTAGTCGGGCAGGCCGGTCTGGATGGGTCGGGGTCGGGCGCTCATGGGCGGCCTCCCGCTGGCTTCATGTCGCTCCAGCCGTGGGCGGTCTGCGCCCGGCCACTGCGGGGGCCGGCCACCAGCAGGCGTCCGTCGCGCACGGTGGCGCGCAGCTGGATGCGAAAGACCAGGCCCAGCCCGATGGCCGTCTCCCAGGCCGCCAGCACGATGATGGCGACGGCGGGCGGCACCAGCGAGAAGCTGAGCAGGCTGATCGTGCGGGTGGCCAGCTCCTGCGCCGGGCTGAGACCGGCGAAGAATCTGAGCAGGCCGAACCAGAAGAAGATGAAACCGACGCTGACGCACAGCAGGGCCAGGCCGTGCTCGGCCATCCAGGCGGTGATGCGTTGGTCCAGGCGGTCGAAGACGAGGCGCGGATTGTCCACTGTGGTTTTCCTGAACTCTTGAGGTGAATTTCAGACGGCAATGGTACGAATAAACTCCGCCGTGCTCCAAGGCCTAACGCCGTGTCCATCACCACGTGTTGCGGGGATGCCGGGCCGTGGCCCGCTCGTTGCCGCGCCGATAGCTGCCCGAGACGCGGGCCAGCAGCCGCTGCCGCCCCTCCTCGTCCTGTCCGGCCAGGTCTGGCCGGAAGCCGGTGCGCGGCCTTCCCACGAAGCACGGCGGCCATGATGATGGACGCGCACGTCACCGGCGGACGCCGGCTGGCAGCTGCAACCCGTCGGGGAGTCCGTCTCCTTCATTGTCCCCCCGCCGCCTGGATGTCGCGGGCTTCCAGCACCGGGCCGGGCCAGCCCTTGCCGGCCACCTTGATCATGGCGCGCCCCAGGCTGGCGCTGGTGCAGATCTGGTTTGGAAACAGCCGCCGCAGGAGCGGGAAAAGGGGCATCATCATGGTGATGAGGGCCTGGTAGAGCCGGGTACGCGAACGCACCCCGCGCAGCGGCTGGATGAGACCCGCTCGGAACATGAAGGCTGAGGGGAAGGGCATGGCCAGCAGCCGATTCTCGGTGCGGCCCTTGACCCGCGCCCACATCATCCGGCCCCGCTCACTGGAGTCCGTGCCCTGGCCCGACACATAGCAGAAGACAAGGCCGGGGTTGGCGACCAGGAGGGCTTCGGCCACCGCCAGGGTGAGATCATGGGTGAGGCGCGTGTAGGCCGCCTCGTCCAGTCCGGCCGCGGAGACGCCCAGGCAGAAGAAGCAGGCGTCGAGGTCGGCCAGCCTGTCCCCGGCGTCGGACCAGTCGAAGAAGTCCTCCCGCAGCCATTCCCGCAGCTTGCCGTGGGTCAGGCCGCAGGGGCGCCGGCCCACCGCCAGCACGGATTCCACCCGCGGGTCGTCCAGGCATTCCAGCAGGACACCCATGCCCACCATGCCGGAGGCGCCGAAGAGGATCACTCGCACGATGGGGCTCTCCTTCGTTGTCTGTGATCGTCGGCCGGACATCCCCGACGGGGATGTCCGCCTTGTCCCAGGGTCGACGCCGCGGGAGGCTCCCCTCGCGCCGAGTCTGGTGGCGTCCACCCTGGGCCTGATGGATCATCGTGTGCTCAGGAGGGGGTCAGCAGCTTGAGGCCGACGATGCCCGCCAGGATGAGTCCCACACACGCCAGACGACCAGGGTGGGCTGATTCCCGCAGCAACAGGATGCCCAGGATGACCGTGCCCGCCGCGCCGATGCCGGTCCACGCGGCATCGGCCGTGTCCACGGGAAGCGAGCGCACGGCCAAGCCGATCAGGCCCATGCTGAGGATCATCGCCACCAGGGTCGCCACCGTTGGCCGCAAACGGGAGAATCCGTCCGTGTCCTTCAGGCGGATGGCCCAGACAATCTCGAACAGTCCCGCCAGTAACAGCATGGTCCAGGCCATGTCCTCCCTCCCCTCTACGTGCCTGCCCGCACCCACCGCCTGGCCAGCAGGATGATGGCCAGCAGCCACAGCAGGACCACTCCGGCCGCCACCCAGCGGCCGCCCCGGGCCAAGGTCGGCTCTCCGGCGCCCGCGCGCGCCCGGCACTCGACCAACACCCACGGTGGCACCATGCGGGAAGCCAGCCACAGGCCTAAGGGCACCAACAGCAAATCGTCCAGATGCCCCAGCACGGGGATGACGTCGGGAACGAGATCAATGGGGCTTGCCGCATAGGCCAGGGTCAGGATCAGCACCAACCTGGGCGCCCGCGGCGTGCCGGGATGCCGAGAAACCAGGATCCAGACATCCAGCTCCCGGCGGAGCCGTCCGCCCCAAACCGCCAACCGGAATGCTGGCCTCACGACTGCGGTCGGCTTCGTCATGAATGGGATCCCACCACCACCCCGACAGCCAGGGAACCAGTCCTTGCCCCATGCCACGCGGGATCCAAAGAGGTGGCCGACCGCGCTGGCGGAGCCCGTCAGGATCATGCCCCAGCAGAGGTCCACCTCGGTGAGCGCCACCGGCCAGTTCTTCAGCACGGCCTGGCGGGTGAGATCGAAGGCTGCGTAGGTGACCACGCCAAAGAAGGCGCCACGCAAAATGGTCGACTTCAAGGTGCCGGCGGCCAGCCCCGGCTGGATGACGAAGACGAGGATGCCGGCCACGAAGAGCAGGTAGAAGAGGAGGGCCGCGGTCCAGTTGGGGCTGTCGGCCATGAGGAAGCCGATCTGGCGGTGGTGGAAGCCCTTGGCCACCACGCCCAGCCAGAGCAGGTCCAAGGCAAGGAAGGCGGCGAAGGCGCCTCCGTAGACCTTCAACCAGAAGGTCATGTCTTGGCTCCTTTCAATGGCTCTTCTCCTCCCACTGCGCCAGCAACCACTCCGCGGCGGCCCAGCCACTGCGGGCGCATCCTTCGCCCGCGCCGCCGCCAGACAGGGCTCGCCGGCCTGTGTCTCCAATCGTCGGCGCATCTCAGGCTCCACGGGCACCCCTTCACGCCGTTTCCGTCGAGCCGTCACCTCCCATCACCGGATGTAGAGCAAGCGCCGCGTCCTGGTCACGCCCCCGCTCTCCGCCACCGCGAAGTAAAGCCCGCCGCCCTGGCTTCCAGGCCGCCAGACAAAGACGTGCTCCCCTGCCGGCAGGGCGCCGTCATGAAGTTGGGCCATGGTGCGCCCGGCCAGATCAACCACACGCAGCCTCGCCGCCTGGGGGGTGGGCATCACAAGGCGAATGGTGGTGCCAGGATTGAAGGGATTGGGGACGGGAGCCTCCAGCCGGAAGGCCGCCGGTCGCGTGGTGTGGGACAGGTCCGCGAAGGCCAGGTCCCAGGCGCACTCCCCGCCTCCATCGTTCCAGACGTCCGTGCCGTCCGTGACTTCAAGATGCAGGACGATGTCCTCCGCCAGGGCGGCAGGATCGATTCCCGACGCGGCCGCAGGCCAGATGGCGGTGGAGACGGTCCCGTTCCACACCTCCTGCCCATTGACCCGCAAGGATACGCCGAGGGGGTGCCCTTCGCCGTTGAATAGTTGCAGCCCACATCGCCCGCGTTCCAGTCCACCATGAAACCGGTGACCGCTCCCGGCAGGTGGCCCAGGTCGTCCACCGTGCCGCAGGGGGAGGCTTCGCCGGTCAGGGGCGCCACCCAGACGACGGCGGCTCGGCAGATGACCGGATCACACTCCGCGCCCACGTCGATGAGACACTCGAGATCGCCCGCCGCCGTCCCGGTGTAGCTTGCCACCACCGTCTGCGATTCCCCCGGCCCCAGGCTGTAGGCATTGTTGTCCAGCTCCAGCCCGGGGCAGTCGGCCGTGGCGGCGCCCGTCAACATGCCGCTCCCCGCGTTCGTCACCGTGAAGCTGCCGCTGCGCAAACCGCCGGCCAGCAGCACGCCCAGGTCGATCAGGCCCGGCTCCACTTCGCAGCGGGGAGCCGGCGCGGGCAACCAGGCGGCACCGCCCGTGTTGTGATGGTCGGGAAAGGGCTGGGTGAAGGCTGTCCACGGTCCTCCCGCCACAAGATCCCAGGCATATAGCGGCACGCCGTCGTCCCCGCGCGTGGCGGCCAGGTAGACCACGCCGTTGCCCACGGCCAGCGCCCGGCCCTGGCTGTTCACCGCGGGAATGGGTCCGGCGATGGGCGTGATGGCGCCGCTGGTGGGATCAATGGAATGAAGGCCGCTGGGCGAGCCGTACTCGGTGTAACCGTAAAGCAGGCCATCGGCGGGGTTGAAATCCAGCGCGAAATAGCGGTAGCCCGGGCTGCTGAGATCGACGGCGAGGGCGGCCTGGCCGGTGGCCGGGTCGATGGTGTAGATCCCCATGGGGCTGGCGAAGTTGGCGAAGCCGTAGAGGGTGCCGTTGCCGTAGCCCAGCCCGTGCAGGTCCACCCCGGCGTTGCACAGGTATTCGGCGGGTCCGTCTGGCCGGAAGCGATGGATCTGCGTTGTGAAGGGGCCGCGACACGCGTAGATGGTGCCATCGGGCGCGGCGGCGAGGCCATTCACCTCGAAGGCGGGATGGCTGGTCCAGGTGACCGCGGGAAAGCCGGCCAGGTCGCTGGATTTCACGGGAAGGGTCTCATCCTCCAAGCCGACAAAGAGCCGGCCCCAGCCGGGCAGAACGAGGGCGAGCATCAGGGAGATCATGATTTGATGGCGCATGGGATCCTCCTGTCCTGTTCAAGGGGTTGCCGGGGCGCGACGCGGCCTGCGGGTCGGGCCACGCCTCAGTCGCACAAGGCTCCGGCAAAGACTTTCGCGTTGTACATCAGCTCCGTGATGCGGCCGCCATCGCCTCGGTTGTGGATGCTCGCCCAGTCCACGCTGCCGTCGCCGAAGAAGAGGAAGACCTTGTCGCCGGCCAACCGGTAGCGCCCCGCGTCCGGGTCGCCGCTGGTCGCCCCCAGGCCGGACACATCCGCCGTGGTCACGGAGAAGGAGCTTTCGCTGCGGGTGCAGAAGCCGCCCTGCCCGTCGAACCAGACGCGGCGCGTCGTGCTGTAGGATCCACTGGAGCTGGAGGATCCCGACCAGGAGCAGAAGCGTCCCTGGAGCAACCCGGTCTCCGCCTCGACCAGTCGTGTGAAGCGGGTTTCCCGGCCGTTGTGCTGAAGCAGAAGCGCCGCGCCGTCGAGCTGGAAGGGCAGGTCAAGCGCGCCCTCGCTTGTCTGGACCAGCAGACGATTGCCCTCGCGGCGATATGCGGCCCGCTCCCCGTCGAAGACCAGCTGATCATCACTGAGGAAGACGGCGATGGAAATGGCCTCGGGACCTTGGTGCTCCCAGATCCCGAGCAGGCCCTGGCCGCTGGCGCCTCCGGCCACGCCGCCCGCCTGCATCCCGGTGGTGGGGACTGCCGCCACGGGAGGCGGGTTGGCCGGCGCCGCACGGGATATCTGGCTCCGCCGGAACGAGATCTCGTCCATCTGGTCGGGCAGGGGCACGCCATTGGGATCAGCGGCGATCAAGGTCAGCAGAAGTCCTTCCGCCCCTACCTCCGCCTGGAAGTAGCCGACCAGATCCGGCGTGAGACAGACCCCCATCCCCACCTCTTCCTCGACCACGCCGTCCAGCTGCAGCGGCCCATCCAGATAGCCGCCCAGGCTGCCGGCCAGGGTGCCGTCGGTGGCTTCGGTCAACTCCAGGAGCAGATTCCTGCCATTGGCCGTGGCCGCGTAGTGCCCCGAAATCCCGGCCGCCGCGCTGCCCGCGGCAAGCAGGAGGGCCAGCATGGCCGTCAACCAGCCCCGTTCTCCACTCCGCCATCGCTTGTGTGTCATCCCAAGCCCCTCCCGTCTGACAGCCGCCGCTTGTTCATTCGAGCAGGCGGCGGTAGATCTCTTCGTCTTCGTCCGAGTAACAGCAGAAGATGATCTCGCTCACGGCGGGGAACTCCCGCTGCGACCGGCGCGCACTCTCCACGGCGATGCGGGCCGCCGGTTCGTGCGGATAGCTGAAGACCCCCGTGCTGATGCATGGGAAGGCCAGGCGGCGCACCCCGGTGAGAGCGGCCACTTCGATGCTGTTGCGGTAGCAGGCAGAGAGCAAGGCCGCCTCGCCGGCGTCGCCGCCCTGCCAGACAGGGCCCACCGTGTGGATCACCAAGTGGCAGGGCAGGTTGTAGCCGTAAGTGACCCTCGCCTCGCCCGTCTCGCATCCGCCCAGCAGACGGCACTCCTCCAGCAGCTGCGGTCCGGCGGCGCGATGGATCGCCCCGTCCACGCCGCCGCCGCCCAGCAGCAGGATGTTGGCGGCGTTGACGATGGCGTCCACCGCCAGGGTCGTGATGTCGCCGCGGACCACGCGCAGAACCCCGCCGCAACGCCCCGCCTCCTCAGTCCCACATCCTTTCAGGACATGCAACACGGCCTCCAGGGCGGGCGGCTCGGCGGCCTCCTTGAAGGGGGCGAGACGTTGGTAGAGCTCGGCGGCGGCCTCGTGGAAACCGCCGGGCAATCCGGCCGCCGTGAAGGTGGCGGCGATCTCCTCCATCTCCCCCGCGAAGCGCCAGGCCTTGCCCGTGACACGCCGGAGTCGCTGGTGGATGCGCGTCGGGCTGTCCGGCTGCTCCCGCGTCCATTGCGCCTCCAGCTCGCGCCGCACACCCAGCGCCTCGGCCGCCGCGACCACGGCGCAAAGCAGGGCTGTCCCGCCTTTGGTATTGGCGGCGTAGCACATCTTGAGGGCGGAGGCGCGGCCGGGCTCCGGTCCGATCACCTCGCACTCCAGGGGTCCGGCGGCGAAGCAGTCCGCCACGTCCGCAGCGGCCGCCCCGGACAGGTAGAGCCACGTGGCGCCGGGCTCCCAGGCGGGACCACCGATGATGCCGCCATCCACGAAGGCGATGCCCGCCTCTGCCATCCGTCGCCCGATCTGTCTGGCCCGCTCGGGCGAGATGGCATTGCAATCCGCGTAGAGGCCGCGGAAGGACGTGGCGCGCACCGCCTCCGCCACTTCTGCGGCGGCGTGGGGCGGGCAACCACTGATGATCAGCTGGCAGGCCGCGCCGAGCTGCTCCAGGCTCCCATGTTCGACCAGGCCGTGGGCCTCCGCCCGTTCCCGTGTACGTGGGCCGCGTCCCGCCGACACCCAGTGGACAACATGCCCGTTCCTCCGGGCGGCGGCGGCCAGCGAGATTCCCATGGCGCCGGGATGCAGGATGCCGATGTGGCGGCGAGTCATGCCGGGTACCTCCTGTCATACTCTCGTGCCCGATGGCGATCGAGCGGCGGCGGGGGCGCCGGCCTCAGGCCTTGTCCACGCCCCATTTCACGGCGCCACGACAGGCGATGTAAAGAAAGACGAAGCTGTAGAGAGCCGCCAGCTCGCCTTTGTTGATCACCGGCAGGAAGGCCTCGCCGAACTGGAACTGCCAGTGGAACTGGATGTAGGCCACGGCCATGGTGCCGCTGGCGAGGAAGGCCGCCCAACGGGTCTGCCAGCCGATGAGGATGGCCAGGCCGGCCACCAGCTCGATGAAGCCGCCCAGCCACAACTGGCTGCCCATGGGCGGCTGGAGTTCGCTGAGCAGGCCGAGCACCTTCTGCACGCCGTGGAAGAGGAACATGAAGGCGGCCACGATGCGGAGCAGGGCGTAGGCATGGTCGGCGTAACGCTCGAGCGCTTTCATCGTGATGTCTCCTTGTGAATTGTGTTGCTGATTCTGGTGGTGACGGCCGTGTCGGGGGACGGCAGAGCATACCAAGCGTCCGCCACATGTCCCATGGCCGAACCCGATGGAAGGAAAACCGGCGGAGCCGGTGGACGGAGGACGTGGCAGCGACGGACGCGCGGGTCACCCCTGGGCGAGTTCGTCCTCCAGGATTTCCACCGCGATCCGCACCACCGGTTCGCAGATGCTGGCGAAGCGGTCCTCCGCGCGGGCCTTCGCCAAGCCATCCGGCGAGCACAGGTCGCAACCAAGGATCTCCGGGCAATCCAAGGACCCCGCCCGTTCACGAAACCGGCGCATGAACTCTTCCACCGCCGCGAAGACCGGCTCACGGCCTTCCTTTGTGACACAGGCCTCGCCGCCCAGGACCAGCCCCAGCACCAGGACAGCGCCGCTGGCCGCGCCGCAGAGGCCGCCCTGGTGCATACCGCCGCCCAGCCCGGCGGCCAGCCGCGCGGCCAGGGCCGGATCCAGTCCCTGCTCTACCGCCCAGGCAAGCAGGACGGCCTGGGAACAGGCATGCCCGCCCTGGAACAGCTGCACGGCGTGATCGGCGCGGCTCATGGTGCCTCCCCCTGCTGCATCGGACCGGCTCAAAGCTCTTTGCCTATGGCGAAGGCCTTCTCCAGGAACGGCCCCACTTCGTGGAATTGTCCAGTGAAGACGACGAGCTCCAGCTGGTCGATGTCCGGACGCCCGGGCGGCTTGAGCATCGCCTCGTCGACCTTGCGGGGACAACATCTATCCAGGCAGGGTCACGCACAAGCCCGATCACCCACAGGCATGCGGTCCCCGGCCATGGCGACCGGGCCGGGAAGCTGACGGAACGCGCGCGGTCCTGGGCCGGGACCGCATCACCGGTTAGCGCTGCTGGCGGTACTGATGCTGGCGGTAATTCTTCCAGCACTTGCTGGTCAACTTCCAGATGTCGTCGTAGTCGTTGGGCAGGCGCCCGGGCCGCCGCCGGCCCCGGGTGCGGACACGGACTCCCGCGTCGTTCCAGATCGAGCCGAAACAGGTGGCCCGTTCACGGTGAGTGCGCGGGTTGCGGAAGTAGACGGTCATGTCGGCCTCCATCAACTGTGCAGTTAATGGAAGCCACTGGTCTCCGCGGCCCTTGCCTGTCTGTGATTCATGTGTCCGCCCGCACTTGATGGCTATGACTTCATCCGAGCGTCAACGGGCCCGCGGTCGACTAATCAAATGCATTGAGCTGGAGACGAAGATTCCTGACCATTGTGAAAAAGCCCCCGACGGGCGGGGGCTGGAGGAACGGACCGGACGAGACTCGAACTCGCAACTTCCAGCGTGACAGGCTGGCGCTCTAACCGATTGAACTACCGGTCCGACAATGGGCGATACTGGGCTCGAACCAGTGACCCCCTGCGTGTAAAGCAGGTGCTCTGACCAACTGAGCTAATCGCCCTTGCTCCGGACAAGAATGGATGCCGGCAGCACGACCAGGTAGGCCAGCATCAGCAGCAGGGGCGACAGGGTCAAAGAGACGAACCCGTCATGGGGACCCTGGGCGGCACAGATGAAGCCAACGGCCAGCAGTGCGCAGCCCGCCAGGAACAGCAGGTAATTGGTCCTGCCGAAGGGCATGTCGCTCTTCATTTGCCTCACCTCGGGTCACGAAGCCCCAAGAGTATCTTCTCCCTCGCAACATGTCAAGGGATGGCGGCGACGGCTGGACGTGCGGTGGGACGGGCCGCGGGCTCTCACTCCTCCAGGTCCAGCAGGTCCCAGGCACGGCCCAGGTCGCGGGCGGAGGGGGTGAGCAGCATGCCGCGGACGACCCGGATGCGCAGGCCCTGTTCCCGGGCGGCGCGCACCTCGGCCTCGCCCACCAGGCGCCCCACCGGCAGATGGCCGGGTCCCTGGCCGCTGCGCCCGGCTGTCAGCAAGCGGGCCATGTCGCCATCCTGTATGCGAAGGGCTGTGGCATCGTCCGTATCCAGATGGAGTTCCAGATCGTAGTCGGCGGAGACGCGCACGAAGACTTCGCCCAGGATGCCATCGCGCACGGCCTCCCGCAGATCCGTCCGCTGGTGGCTGCGCACGGCGCAAACCACGCGATCGCCATCCAGCAGGCCCAGACGCCGGGCGTTGTCCGCTGAGCACTCCAGACGGCGCGTCAGGCTGATCACGCCTTGCGCCAGCTCCAGGTGGCCGCACGGTCCGATGAGGGTGACACGGGGCGCGCCCTCCACGTCCCCGCTGTGGCGCACCGGCGGTTCCAGGCCAAGCTGGCGCGCCAGTCCCAGCGGGCACTCCAGGCGGGCCGGCTCCTGGGGAGGTCCCACCACGGGAATGCCGGACAGGCGACCCAGCGCCGTGGCGGCGGCCACTTCCTGCCGCGCCAGGAAGCCCGCCTGCAAACCCAGCGACGCTGCGAACTCCAGCCGGGCGTCCTCTCCGAAGAGCCGGACGACGTGCTCCCGGCCAAGAAAGGCCCGCGGGCCGATGACGCGGATGCGGGGGTGGAGGCTCACCGGCTGATCAGCCCTTGAATTCCTTGACGATGCGGTCGATCTCCTCGTCGCTCATCCCGCTTTTGCCGTACTGGGGCGCTTCGGTGCGCGAAGCGGTGGTTGTCGTTGCACCGGCGGCCTTCTCGGCGTTGGCCCGGGCGACCTCCTCCCTGGGCCGGTAGCGGTATTGCTCGTCGTAACCCCACTTGGTGGCGGCGCCCGGGGTGGCGCCCTCCAGGGGATTGGTCTCCCAGGCGACGCGCTTGATGTTGACGAGGTTGAGCGGCCCCACGTTGTCGCTGGTGATGCTGCCGCCCCAGGTGCCCGGACCCAGGGTCATGCTGGGTGTCAGGCCGGTCGTGTAGCCGATGGCGCCGTGGGTGGCCGGCGAGTTGACGATGATGCGGAAGGCCGGCTTGTGCAGTCCGAACTCCATCACGATGTCGGGATCCAGGCAGTGGATGGCGAAGGTGTGCCCCACGCCGCCGTACTCGAGGATGCGCACGCTGAGGTCGCAGCCGGACTTCCAGCCGTCCACCACGTAGAAGCCAAGCACGGGGCTGAGCTTCTCGCAGGAGAGGGGATCCTTCACGCCCACCTCGTCCAGCAGGACGACCAGGGCGCGCACGGCGGGCGGCACCTTGATCCCGGCCAGGCCGCCGATGTGTTGCGGGCTGCGCCCCACGATCTCGGCGTTGATCTTGCCGCGTTTGTCCACCATCACGGCCTGCAGTTTGGCCTTCTCCTCGGCTGTGCAGAAGTGGGCGCCCGCCCGGCGCATCTCCTCCATCAGCTTGCCGGCAATGGGCCGGTCCGCCACCACACTCTGCTCGCTGGCGCAGACGGTGCCCCAATCGAAGCTCTTGCCGGCCACGATGTCGCGCGCCGCCTTGCCCACGTCCGCCGTGCGATCCACATAGGCCGGCACGTTGCCCGGACCCACGCCGTAGGCGGGCTTGCCGGCGCTGTAGGCGGCCCGCACCATGTCGCTGCCGCCGGTGGCCAGGATGACGCTGGTGAGCTTGTGGCGCATCAGCTCCTGGGTACCATCCAGGGTGGGCAGGGTCATGCATTGGACCAGGCTGCGCGGCGCGCCCACGGCGCTGGCGGCGTCGTGCAGCAGGCGGGTGGTCTCCAGGATGCAGCCCCGGGCCTTGGGGTGCGGACTCATCACAATGGCGTTGCGGCTCTTCAGCGAGATGATCGACTTGAAGATGGCCGTCGAGGTGGGATTGGTGCAGGGAATGAGTGCCGCCACGATGCCCATGGGCACGGCGATCTCGTGGATGCGCCGCCGCTCGTCGTGGGCGATGACGCCACAGGTTCTCAGCGGCCCCACGTAGTCCATCAGGTTCTTCGAGCAGAAGACGTTCTTGGTCGTCTTGTCCTCGATGCGGCCGAAGCCCGTTTCCTCGTGGGCCATGCGGGCCAGGCGCTTGGCGTTGTTCAGCGCGGCCGTCGCCATCGCCTGGACGACGCGGTCCACCTGGTCCTGGCTGAAGTGCTTGAACTGGTCGGCGGCGGCACGGGCTGCCGTCAACATCTCCCGGACTTCCTGGATGGAGGCCAGATCACGATCCATGGGATCCTCTTGCTCAGCTTGATGGTCGGCGCGATCAAGGTAGGAAAGGGGCCGGCGGGAGGGGAGCGGAGGGGGGCGTTCTGATCAATCCCAGAGGAAGCGCTCGTCCCAGCGCATGTCGTGCAGGATCAACAAGCGGCGTGCCTCCTCCTGGAAGCCCTGATTGCGGTGGCGGGCCTCCTGTCCGCGAAGGAAGGCGCGGACATCCTCAAGCCGGGAGTGGCTGACGGAGAAGCTGAGGTAGCCGTTCTGCCAAGCGAATCCGCGCTGCACCAATTGGCGGTCCACCAGCCAAAGATGGGAGCAGCGCTTCAACTCCTTGACCCAATCCGCCTGGCTGATGACGCGGCTGAAGCGGGACAGCAGATGGACGTGGTCAGCCGCGCCGCCCACGGCAAGAACGGGGCATCCCAGCCGCCGGGACATGCCGCGCAGGAAACGATGGGTGGCCTGGCGGGTTTCCACGTCCTGGAGAAAGGGCTGGCAACACTTGGTGGAAAAGAGCAAGTGCAGATAGGTGGCGGCAAGCGATTGAGGCATCTCGTCTCCTTGCATGTGCGCCAGGGTGGGCCTGCGGCCGACCCTGGCACCAAGCAACCACCCCTGAGGGGTGGACATCCCGGTACGGGATGTCTCTCTGTCCCAGGGTTGTCTCCAGTCCAAGGGTCTGCGTGAGAACGAAGGGCCAACCCTGGGCGGGTCGCTTGCTCAATATGCCCTCCTTCCATCCGGATCGCCACCATTCCTCTTGGCCTCCATCGGCCCGTGCGCCCCTGCGTCTCACTAGCTTGTCGCCGTCGTCGCCGCCCAGACCACTTGGCCGCCTCATGTCCAATCGACGGAAAGGATCCCGCATGGACAACGCGCCCATCGCCCTCATCACCGGCGGCGCCCGCCGTGTGGGCGCCGCCTACTCGCGCCATCTGGCCACCGCCGGATGGGACGTGCTGCTGCACTGGAGCCGCTCGCGGGAGGATGCCGAGGCTCTGGCCCGGGACCTGGCGCCGGCCCGCGTCACCTTGCTGCAGGCCGACCTGGGCACAAGCACCGGACGCCAGTCACTGACGCGACAGGCGTGGACCCTTCTGGCCGACCGCCCCCTGGACTTGCTCATCCACAACGCGTCTATCTTCCCCCACGCCCGATTGGCCGACTTGGACGACGCGCTGTTTGACGGCCTCTTCGCCCTGCACGTCAAGACTCCGCTTCTGTTGACAAGGGATCTGGCCCCCGCCCTGGCCAAGGCGGGGGGATTGGTGGTCACCATGCTGGACGCCGGAGCGGAGCTGCACTGGCCGGGCTATCTGCCATACGCGCTCAGCAAGCAGGCGCTGGGCCATGCGACGGTGGCCTTGGCCAGGGAGCTGGCTCCTGATGTGCGGGTGAACGGGATCGCGCCGGGCTTCATCCTTCCGCCCGAGAATGCCCCGGAGGCATACCGGCGGGTCGAGGCCTTGCGCCTGACGGCCGGGGTTGGTTCGCCGTCGGAATTGATCCGCGCCCTGGACTACCTGCTGGGAGCCCGTTTCGTCACGGGCGAGATTCTGACGGTGGACGGCGGGCGGCATTGGATCAGACCCCTGGCGTCGACGCCCATGGGAGCGGATCCCCTCGAGGGTCCAAGCCCGAAAAACTCCTAGAAGGGCTTGGTTCGAGCCAGGAAGATCGCCCCCAGGGCCACGGCCCCCACCACGGGTGTCACCCAAGCGCCTCGCAGTCGACCGCCGGCCATCAGGATCTGCAGGGCCAGGAGGATGAGCACAAGGGTCATCTTGACATGAAACCAGCCGTCGGATGCCATGGCGCCACCCGAACGGAAGAGGAGCCCCAGGCCCGTCAACAGGACCAGGGCGAATCCGGGCCAGGCCAGGGCCACCAACAGTCGTCGCTGGGTGGAGGACTGGCCGGGTTGCTCGGGCCCTCGCAGCAGGCCGGCGGCCATCAGCCCGCCCAGCCACAGCATCAAGCCGGCCACGTGCAGGATCCACTCCATCTAAGTCCCTTTCGCTTGGAAATATTTCATGGTGTTTATTATTCTTAGGCCGTGCAGCAGCCAATTGGCAGGAGACCGCAATGCCTCTCTATGTCTACCACTGCCCGGATTGCGGGCGCGAACTGGAACTTCTCCGCCCCGTCTCGCAGCGGGACGATGCGCTCCGCTGTGAGCAGTGCGGCCACGATCGCGTCGTCCGCAGCGGCGCCTCCTTCGCCAGCGCCGTCCACGGTTCACCCCTGCGGGGCGGGGTCGTCACCTCCTCCTGTGGCGGCGGGGGCGGCTTCACCTGAGCCTGAGCCGGTCCGCGGCGCGGACCATCAATCCCCTGGGCGGGCCGCGGAGGCGTCGCCGTCGCCCGCGTCAATCACGCCCTTGAGATAACGGTCGCACCAGGCGATCGTTTCCCAATGCACGTGCCCCACCGTCTCCCTGGCGCGGTAGTCATGCCCCTCGGCCGGCAGGCGGACCAGCCGCACGGTGGCCCCCAGTCCCTTCAGCGCATCGTAGAAGCGGTCGCTCTGCATGGGATAGGTCCCCGAATTGGGATCCTCCATGCCGTGCACCAGCAGAATGGGCCTCGTGATGCGATCCGCGGCGAGAAAGGGGGACATGGCCAGGTAGGTCTCGGGCGCCTCCCACAGATTGCGATCCTCGCCCTGGAAGCCGAAGGGCGTCAAGGTGCGGTTGTAGGCTCCACTGCGGCAGAGGGCCGTGCGGAACAACCCGGTGTGCGCCAGCAGATTGGCCGCCGTGAATGCGCCATAACTGTGGCCGCCGATGGCCAGGCGCGAGGTGTCGATCACGCCCAGGCTGGCCACATGCTCCACGGCGGCGCGGGCGCCGGCCGCCAGTTGTTCCAGATAGGTGTCGTTGGCCTTGGCCCCCTCTTCCCCCAGGATGGGCAGGGTGGGATCCGCCACCACGGCATATCCCTGCGTCAACAGGAAGAGCACCGAGATGCCGGCGGGCCGGCTGAAGGTGAACTCCGACGATGTGACCCGCCCGGCCGCCTCCCGCGACTTGAACTCCCGCGGATAGACCCAGAACAACGCGGGCAGCGGTGGGTCCACCCCGCGACGGTAGCCCGGCGGCAGGTAAAGCGTGGCCGACAGGTCCACCCCGTCGCTCCGCTGGTAGCGCAGGATCTCCTTCTGCAGGCCGGCCAGGACGGGCGCCGGATCCTCGTGGCGGGTCAGTTGCCGCGCCTGGTAATCGCCCGATTCGCGTGGTCGCTTCGCGCCCCGGGCGGGCCGCTCCAGCAGCCAGGTGTTTTCCGGTGTGTCCCGCGACTCGCGGCTGACCAGCAGGCGGTCCCCCTTGTCGTCGAGCATGGCTTGAAGGGACTCGTACCATGGATCGCGGCATTGCCAGATCCGCTCCCGCGCACCATCGCGCAAGGTCATGCGATCCAGGTATGGTCGCACCCCCTCGGGGCCGACTCCCCGTCCGCTCCAATAGATGTGGCGACCATCCGGTGAAAAGCGCAGCACGCTTCGCCCCTGGCTGCTGCGCACCATTTGCGGCCGGCCCGGCTCCGTCCAGGCGTCCTCGCTGTTGCGCTCCAGCAGAAGTGTGCGGCGGCCGGAACGGGGATCCAGCCGCCAGACCCGCTCCCGCCGGTCCTGGTACCAGGATTCCCACATCAGGGCCATGTCGGCACGCCCCCAGGCCAGGCCGGCGAAGCGGTCCTTGAGGCGGCACAGCTCCCGGGGAGCGCCCTCGAAGGGCGCCTCCAGCAGATAGAGCGCGTCTCGCACCGCGGCATCGCGCCGCGCGTCGCCGCCGTCCAGCGCCTCTACCCAGCAGAGCGTGGCCGGCTCGTCGGCGCGCCAATGCACGCCGCGGGGTCCGGGGCGGACGGAGCCGAAGCGGATGGGAACCTCGTCGGCCAAGGGCAGGCGCGCCACGACATGAAGGGGATGTCCGCCGTGGTCCAGGATCAGCGTCTCCTGGGGAAAGTCCCACCAAGGCTGGCTGCGCGACCAGGGGCCGTGCAGGCGCTCGACCAGGAGGAAGCGGCCGTCCGGCGACAGGTCGAAGTCCGTCATGATGGCGGCGTCCATCAATAGCTGAACGCGACCCGCCAGATCAACCTCCACCAGTTCGGCTGCGGCGTGGTACTCGAAGAGGCGCTCGTCGTGGGCGCTGCGGATCAGATAGGGGAAGGTGCGGGATGGTGCGGCCCGACCCTCGTTCGCCAGGATCTCGGGACCTTCGGGCGGCATCGGCGCGGGCGGCGCCCCTCGTCCGGGCGGGATGCGCAGACAGACAAGACCAGCCCCGTCGGGCCGCCAGACGACGGGCTGGGCCATGGCCGCATTCACCCGCAGGTCTCCCAGGAGGCGGCTGCGGCCGTCGGCCGTGTCCGTCACCCATAGCTCCGTGCCCTCGTCCGTGGCTCGACACCAGGCCAGGCGACGGCTGTCCGGCGACCAGCGCAAGCCGAAGGCGCGCAGATCCTCCGGCAACTCCAGATCCCGCCATTCCAGGCTGGCCAGTTCGATGAGCGCCATGCGGTTCACGAAAACCTGGTCCATGCGCGCGCCGGTGGCCGGATTGATGCGCAGCCCGGCCGTCTCCACGGCCGGGGCGGCCAGCTCGGCCACGGAAGGAAGGCCGCGCCTTGTCATCTCCACCGCCCGGGCCTGGTCGCCGGAAAGCGAGAGCACCGGAGGAGGAGGCGCGTCCAGAATGGCGGGGATGGGGTCGGGCGGTTGGCGATAGGTGGACATGGTCTGGGCCGCAAGGTGGCCGGCCCACAAGACGAGCAAGAGCAGGGATGCGGACCTGGCGGTGGGGGTATGGATGAAGCGTCTCATGGCGTCAATATAGGCAGCACAACGGCCGCTCCTTCCCGGCGCGGCACCCGCGGGCGAAGAGGACCGCGAGATGACGGGGCCGACAGGCGGTCAGCGTCCCCAATCCCCCACCACGCCGTCCGCCTGGACGCCGACACTGCTTCCGTTGCAGAGGCAACCCGGCACGACGCGCACCTCCGCCCCGTCCTCCAGCACGCGAATCCAGAGGCGGGCCGCCGTGTTGCCCGAACTAACTGTCACGGAGACGCGCGTCCCTTCGGCGGCGTTGAATGCATGGATCCAGGGCAGCTCCGCCTGCAGCTCCTGATGCAGGCCCCGGCCATCCCGCCAAACCAGCGCGGCGCGGTCCACGCTGCCATCCACCTGGAACTCCACCCGCCGTGGCGCCGGGTCGTCTTCACAGGCGGCGAAGAGCAGGCAGGTCGCCAGTGCCAGCCCACAGGTCGACAGATTCCATTTCATCGTGCCAACTCCTCCAGGATGCGACGATCCCTGGCCGAAAAGGCAAGGGCCTCAGCCTCCTCCGTTTTCAGCCAGCGTAGATCGTCCCCCGCCCCGGCTTGGCAGCCGGCGGGTCCGGGTTCATCCGCCATGTGCATCAGGCGGGCCAGGACTCTTGCCTGGAAGTGGCTGTAGCTGTGTCGGAAGCGCAGCTCCCGACCGTCCGGGAGGGGGCGGCCCCGACCATTCGCCAGCAGGCTCTCCACCGAGGCGTCTAGACGTCCCCAGGCCACGGTGACCTCTTGATCCGAGGCTTGCGCCGACAGCGGGCTCTCCTCGTTGGGCAGCTCCCACATGCCGCGCAGCATGCCGCGGTCCCCCCGGCGGCGGGCCAGCCACCGGCCGGCCTCGTCACGCACGGCCCAGACCAGCACGGCGCGCTGCGCCAGGGGTCCCCGACGCCTGGACCGGGGCAGTTCCTCCTGCCGCCCTGCGGCCCGGGAACGGCAACGCAAGGCCAGCGGGCATTGGCCGCAACGGGGACGACGCGGCAGGCAAAGCGTCGCCCCCAGCTCCATGAGGGCCTCGTTCCACTCGCCGGGCGCCCGTCGGTCCAGCAGAAGGTCGGCGGTCTGCTGGAGGCGCGCCTTCACGGCGGGGCGGGCCGGATCCTCTTCAAGCTCCAACAGACGGCTGAGCACGCGCGCCACGTTGCCGTCCACCGCCGCCAGCGGCAAGCCGAAGGCCAGGCTTCCCACCGCGGCCGCGGTGTATGGCCCAAATCCTGGCAGACGACGCAGCAGGACCGCATCGTCCGGCAGTTGTCCGCCATAATTGCGGGTCAACTCCCGGGCGCAGGCAATCACGTTGCGGGCCCGCGAGTAGTAGCCCAGGCCCGCCCAATGGGCCATCACCTCGTCCTCCGGGGCCGCGGCCAGGGCAACCGGATCCGGGAAGGAGGCCAGGAAGCGTTCGAAATAAGGCCGCACCGTCTCCACCTGGGTCTGTTGCAGCATGATCTCGCTGATCCAGATCCGGTAGGCCGTCCGCTCCCGCCGCCAGGGCAGGTCGCGGGCCACGCCACGGAACCAGGCCCGCACCGCCTCGCGAAGCTCCGTTGAAAGTTCTGTCGGGCTAACTTCCATGGCCGGAAAAAGGCCCCGTGGACAAGCCGGGGGCCTTGAATCCTGTTACTTGCTCTTGCTGTCCTTGAGCTTCTCGCGCAAGCGCTCGAGTTCCTTTTCCGCGTTTCGCCGTTCGGCGCGGATCTTCTCCAGCTCGAGATCCAGGAACTCGGCGCTCTGGTCCTCGGCGCCCAGCCAGTCGAACATCTCGCGCTCGGTGACGCCCAGTTTCTCGCGCATCTCCCAGTCCCGCTGGCTGTCCAGTGTCACCTTGCCGAAAGTCTCCGTGTGGCGGAAGGGCGTGGACGGCAGGAAGGCGAGCTTGAGGGCGAAACGCCATGCGGGGTAGTAGTCCGGGAAGTCCCGACTGCGGCGCGCCTGCTCTTTGCGCATGCCGGCCGGAAGCGGCCCATCCGTCAGATAGTGCAACTCGGGGCCACTCTCCATCAGGCGGAGATCAAGACCGCCCGTGAGTGAGACACCGCGGAACATGCGCCAAGTGACTCCCGGCTGGAACCACAGCACGTCAGCCCTTGTGAAGGCGCTGGGAGGGGGCTCCGCGAGGAAGGTGCTGCCATGCACCTCGGCGAACCACTCCCAGCGCATGCCCGGGCTGCGGAAAGCAAGCGCGTACTCCAGGCTGCTGGTCACATCCGAGAAGATGTTGAGCGCCGTGTTGCCGCCGTCGTTGTGGTTGAGCCAGCCCACGTTCAGATGGGCACTGCGACCCTCGCCGGGATAGAGCTGGTTGGCGTGCCAACTAAGGGCGGCACCCAGGGACAGCTCATTCGCGACCGTGTTGTATGGCTCAAGGTAGACGTTGGAATACTTGGAGGAGTTCGTGCGCACGCTGCCCATCAGCCCCCAATTGATGGGGATCTCCCCAACATTCACCTGGTAGTCGCTGACCCGGAGGCGCATGTAGACGTCGTCGGGGGCGTTGTAGGTGACGAAGCCACGGGAGCTGAAGTTCAGATCCTGGTAGAGCATGGGCGTGATCTCAATCTCCACATGGGGGCTGAAGCCGAAGGTCAGGGCCACGGCCTGGGTCACGTTGGAGATGTCCCCCAGATCCGTGCTGCTGCTCCAGAACCTGGTGTGCATTTGCACCGCCAGTTGGCCTGGCTCCAGGTTGCTTGTCGTCCACGTGTGGAAGAGGGATCGACCGCCCAGGAACTGGGTGGCCGCCGTCCCGCTTTGGACCGCCAGGGCCACGCCCAGGAACATGATGATGCTCTTCTTCATGCGGCCTCCTCACCTGTCCGTCAGGTTCTTATCGACACGTTTCAGTCCAAGCGCTGCATGAGGACAACGGCGTTCAACAGGATGCCCACCTTGGCGATGACGTCCACCGCGTTCGAGATCCAGTTGTAGCTGCTGCCCGAGACGACGACCGTGTCCCCCGGCTTGAGTTCCGGGATCAGGCTGAAATCCCCCGTCTTCAGATAGCGCCGCACATCGATCTCCAGGATCTCCTCCCGCTGGTTGGCCAGCCTCACGATGCGCACGTTGTCCAGCCGCGAGTAGGAGGAAGGCCCTCCGGCGGCGGACAACAAGGTCAGAAGATTGGTGCCGCTGGGGATGTTGTACTGCCCCGGCTTGTTCACCTTGCCCCAGACATTGATTGTGATGTAGATGGCATTGCGGTCGCCAAGAAAGTACTGTGCCGCCCGGCCGCTCTCGGCCACCGGGTCCGGCACGGGGGAGGTGCCGACGTCCTGCGCGACGCCATGGACAGGCAGCAACAAGGCGCTGAGCAGGATCAGAGCACGGGCCAACCGCATCAACTTGCCCAAGACGCCTCCCGCCACCTGAAGACCGAACGTCAAAAAGTAAAGGAAATCCAAACGGATTCCGAGCCGGCCAAGGGGCAATTCTCCGGATTGGAGCGCACCGGGACCAATAGGGAATCAATTTGGGCCACCTGGCCGATGATGGTGTCGATGCGCAGCTGGTAGCTGCCCGGGGCAAGACCCATGCGCGTCCTCGACCAGAAAGCGCTCATCTGCGGCTCAAGGCCGAGCAGGACGTCCTCGCTCCAGGCCAGCGTGCCCACGGCGTCCACGGCCAGCAACCGGAAGCCCCCGAACCCAAGATTGAACAAATGCACGAACTCGTACTGCCACGCCGCGCGCAGCGTGTCGTCCACCGCCTGGACTTGTTCCTGGAACACGCGGGGGGCCGCCCACAAGCGGTAGGTCACGGTGTCCGAGGGCGCGCTGGTGTTGCCGTCGCGGTCCAGGGCCTTCACGAAGTACCAGGCCCGTGGACCCCAGTGGGCCACGGGCCGCAGGACGGGATCCTGGTCCACGTGGTGGAAATAGGCCGGCCGGCCCTCGAGGAAGCGCTCGGCGTCCAGGTCAAGCTGCTCGAAGTCCTGGCGCGGGTCCAGCGCGCGAAAGACCAGGAAGCCGGCCAGATCGTCCGGCTCCTCCGCCATCTCCCATTCCAGGCGTATCCCCTGGCCGCCGGCGGCCTCGGCGTCCACGCCCGTCTCCGGCCAGACGGCCCCCTGGGTGGAGCAGTTCTTGAGGCGCATGCCTGGTGCGGGCGGCGGCGTGCGATCCTCGTCGCCCGAGTCCTCTCCGCAGGATTGGGCCAGCAGCAGGATCAAGGGCGGAAGGGCCAGCATAAACCGCCGGCGGGTGGTGACGCATTTCTTAGAAGGCATAGACAAAACTCATGCGGTGGAGGCGGCCCAGGTCGTGGTCCAGCCCGGCGTAATCCACGTCGATGGTTGCCAGACGGAAACCCGCGCCATAGGTGAAGGATCCGTCCCGCCCCTGATGACCCACCCGCAGGGCGAAGCGCTGCCGGTAGCGCAGTTCCAGCCCGCTGCGGCTCTGCGTGTCGTAATGGTGGTCGTGGTCGCGGGTGAGGGTCCACTCCAGCGGCCCCGCCGCGCAGGTCCAGGCCAGGCCCAGCACATGGTAGTAGTGGATGGCGTCCTCGCCCCCACTCCATTTCAGCCCGGTGTTGGTGAAGTTGTCCGCCCGCGCGCCCAGGGAGATGGTGCCCAGCCGCTTGAGACCGGTCAGGTCCTGCACGGCGGCCCGGACCTGGATGCCGGCGTCCAAGCCGATGCCCCGCCCCGCCTGGTCGTCCAACTCGCTGTGGATCATCTTCACATTCAGCCCAAAGGGGACTTGGAGTGGGATTTCGTGATAGAGCCAGCCGAACTCGAGCACGGGCTCGTTGCGCTTGGCGAAGCTGAGGAGGACGGCCTGGTCGACGCTGGCAAACCAGCCGAACGGGGCGCCGCCGGCCTCGTCGATCAGGCGCCGCCGCTCCTCGAAGGTGTAGTCCTGGTCCCCGTACTCGGGGAAGCGGGGGATGTCCGAGACCTGGAAGCGCACGTAGTTGATGGCGAGATTGCCGCCGCCGATGGGCCAGGTCAGGCCCAGGTGGCCCAGGGTGCCCAGGGGATCGCCCAGATCCCCGAAGTGCGCGGTGGCCATGCCCGACACGCTGCGCCGGTTGACCAGGGCCAGGCCGGCCGGATTCCAGAAGCAGGAGAAGGGATCATCGCTCCAGGCCACGGTGGCCTGGCCCATCGCCAGCCCGCGGGCCCCACCACCCAGGGCCAGGAACTCCCCCGCGTACCGGCCGGCCCAGGCCGGCCCGGCCGCCAGGCCCAGGAGCATCGCCGCAGCCAGGGCGTCGTGCCGCCGTCTTCCGCTCATTTCAACCTCGCCACCTTGCCGCTGTGGTCGATGGCGCCCTCGGCGCCGCGGGCCTGCAATCGGTAGTAGTAGACGCCGTTGGCCACCACGTCGCCCACCCGATCGCGGCCATCCCACAAGACCTCCACGTAGTTGATGAGCGGGCCGGGAATCTCCAGGCGCCGGATGCGCCGGCCCGCCACGGTGAAGATGTCGATGGTGGCGCCCTCCGCCACGCCCGTCAGGCTGAAGACGAAGCGGGTCTCCCGCTGGAAGGGGTTGGGATAAGTGCCCGCGTAGCGCAGGGCCAGCCTCTCCCCGATCCGGCATTCCCCTACCCACTGGGTCGTGTTGCCGGCGGCATCTGTGCAGGACAGGCGCAGGGGAATGACCTCCTCGCGGGGCAAGCCAGGATCCAGCTGCAACTGGACGGCCAGCCGTCCCGTCGCGTGATCGGCCTGCAGGGCCAGATCGGCGGGGGCCACGGGCTGGTTGCCCACCTGCAGGGCAAGCCGGCCGGGACGGGGGTCCACCCCGGCCGGGTCCTCCAGCATCCAGCTGATGACGCCGCCGGGTGGCAGATAGCCGCCACTGGCGAAAACCTGCCCTTCCACCTCCATGCGAACGGTGGGTGGCGTCTGGTCGTCCAGCCAGCCCATGAGCAGCCCGTCCCCCTCGTCCAGGCGGAACAGGGCAAGCAGGCTGTCCGCCCGGCCCATCTCAACCTGTCCCACCGGGCCGCTCAGCACGAGGCGGGATCCCTCGTGGTAAACGAGCAGGCCGGACCGCTCCCGCATCAGGCTGTCCGGGGCGGCGAGGGCGAGGCGTCCCTCGACCGGGGCGGGGGCCAGGCCGTCCAGCCATTGGAGACGCCAGCCCGGACCCGACGGCCGCAGCGCCTCCTGCCGGGCCTGCGCATCGGGCAGGTCCAGCGCCGTGATCAACAGCACGCGGTTGCCGGCCTCGGCGGGCAGGCGCAAATCCAGACCGGGGGCCACGCGGCGCCAATCCCGCCCGGCCAGGGGCAAGGGGTCGGCCACAAGGGTCAGCGGGGTGGGATGGATGCCGCCCACATGCGGATCCCAGGCCGCCTCCACGATCAGGGTGTCGCCCAGCGACACGGGCGGCAACTCCAGGGCGGCCCGCCCTGTCCCGTGGGCCGGAACCGGCGGCAGCAGCGACCAGCCGGAGAGGGTTCCATCCCGGCGGCGCAGGCGCACCAGTAGCGTGTCGGAGTCGGCGTCGCCCGCATTGGCCAGGGCGAGAAGCCGCCGCCCCCGCTCGTCCGTCCCCTCCGTGGTCTGCCACTCCAGCCGCGGCCGTGGCGATGTCAGGAGGTACCAGGACCAGGTCGTGCTGTCCCGCTCCGCGCCGTGATAGAGGGCGAATTGGAGGCGGACAAGGGTGCTGTCCGGCCATGGGCCGGCGCTGGCCGCGCTGACCAGGCGCTGGGGATCTCCGGGCCGGGGGGTCAGGGGCAGGCGCAGATCCAAGCTGTCCTGGCCGGGGGGCCAGGCCCGCAGCAGGGCGGCCACGCTGTCCGGCGGATCGGGGCCGGCTACATGGACCTCGACGCCCAGCAGCTGCCCGGGGCGCGGTGGGTCCGGCACCAGGCCGGCCCGCCAGATGAGCGTCTGCTCCAGGCTGTCGGCGCGATAGAACCAGGTGACGCCGGCCTGGCCGCCGGTGGTGGCGCCCGCCAACCAGGCCCGCAGCGAGGCCACGGCGCCGCCGCCCGGCAGGCTGGCCGGCACGGGGACCCGAGCCTCCCAGCGGCCCGTGGCGTCCGCCGTGAAATCCTGGCGAACCACGCCGTCCACGAAATCCGGACCGACCTGGGCCGGCCGCACCGTGGCGGAGTAGACCTCGATCCGGCCCTGGGCGCCAGGCAGCTCCGCCTGGCCGTGCAACCTCAAGGTATCGCCGGCCACGGCCAGTGGATTCTCGAGTCCCAGGGACGTGCCGCCAGGTGTGTGCAGTTGTTGCCAGGGCAGGCCCAGGATGGTGTTCATGACGATCACGGCCCGCGCCTGCCGCGCCTCGACCGAGCCCTCGCGCCCCAGCACGTGGCGCAGCCAGAGCCGCTGCTTGGCTTCGCGCAATACTGCGGCCACGGTCAGATCGGGATTGGCGCACTGGAGGCTGATGAACTCCGTCACCAGCTCCATGCCTGTGTCGCGGAAGCCCAGGCCGGTGGAGCCCAGCACGCCGATGGCGCCCATCGGCCCGCTGTTGAGCAGGGCGCGCCCCATCGCGCCCTGGTAGTCCAGGCTGGCGATGAAACAGGTGGCGTTGGTGACGAAGGGCAGGCGCGCCGCGTTGTCCAGCAGCGGCACGTCCTCGCTGCGGAAGAGGCCGTTGTCCTCCCACACGGCGCCTCCGCCGTGGCCGGAGTAATTGACCAGGAGCTGCCCCTGATTTATGAGGCGGAGCAGCTCGGGCCGGGATCCGATGTAGGCGCCACCCTGCTCGCCCGCGTTGATGCGGCGGACGAAGAAGTGCGACGGGATGCGGAAACGGATCAGCTGCTCGCTTTGCGCCATGAAGACGCCGTCGTCCTGGGCGCGTGCGCCCGAGGTGA
Organism: bacterium; assembly: GCA_030685015.1. NCBI lineage: Bacteria > bacterium. The sequence goes on along the minus strand of JAUXWS010000041.1, from coordinate 33,555 downwards.
AGAGCAGGCTGTTGCGCCAGGGTCCCGGTGCGGATCCGCGGTAGGCCAGCTCCTTCTCCGCCAGGTTGTGCAGTTCCGCCGCCGTGGCCACCGGCCAGCGGGAGACAAGCACGGGCAGCGTCGTCCCCTGGTTGTCGCGCACGTACCAGTCGTCGCTGGAGGCGGCGCCCCATTTGTAGACCTGCTCGTACATGAGGGGCAGCACCGGTTCCCGGCCCGGCACGACGCTACGCGGAGTCAGAATGCCGTCACCGACCAGCAGCAGCCAGCGCGGCGGCGTGTCCCAGGCGGCCCAGGCCCTCAGGACCAGGTCGCGGATGCCGTGGGGCAGGGTGCGGCCATGGCTGAACTCGTCGTAGACCCAGCGGTCGCTGACCACCAGGGCCTCGCCGCCCAGGTCGCGTGCCCGTTCCAGCACGGGCGCCAGCGTGGCGGCGGCCCCGGCCCGCATCAGGCTGTCCGCCACGACGACCAGGATCCCCGCCCCCGCACCGTGACCGCCCAGATTGTGCCAGGTCACCGGCTCGGCAGCCAGCGGTTCGCGCAGGGCCGGCCGGCCGACCGCCACATAGCGTGTGCCGGCGCGGAACTCGTCCTGGAAGCGGAGGCGCCAGCCCCCGCTCTGGGGTCGCACGATCACGCTGCGCAAGTGGGACTGCCCCGGCTTGATCACAAGGATGTCGGGATCGTCGAAGCCAGTGATCTCGAAGTTGACGATGCGGCCGTCCAGCGCAGGATCGGCCGTGAACTCCAGCCAGTCCTCCTCGGCCCGAAAAAGGCGTTGATAGCTCAGCTCCACCCAGTTGAGCATGGCGGCCGAGTACGCGCCGGCGGGTGGCTCGTCCACGCCGGCCAGGAAGAGGGTGTTGAGGCCGGGCAGGAAGGCGCTGTGGTCGGGAAAGGCCTCCGTTCCGAACTCGACAATGCGCAGGTCCTGGTTGCGCCAGTCGCCGGCAGCCCCCACCTCGAGGGCGGCGCCGCCCTGGTTGTTGACAAAGAGGCGCATGCGCTGAAAAACGTCCGGATCGTTCTCCTCCGTCGGGGCGGTGAGGCCGCGCAGGCAGACCTTCATCCGCGCCGGCCGCAGGTTGAAGCGGTCAAGGCCGGGCGCCAGGAAGCTGACGCTGCGCAACACGCCGCCGTAGATGCCCGTGGTCCAGAACTGGTGGTCGGGGTGTGCTTCATCCAGCACGTAGGTCAAGCGGCTGAAGTGGTTGTCCTCTTCCATCAAGACCGTCGCCGGGAAACTGAGGGGCGTGTGGTAGACATCCGGGTCGGTCTCCACGATCTCCCCCGTCTCCTGCACCAGGCGGACGCCGGGCGATCCGTCGCTGGCCAGGAAGTAGACCTCGCGGGCGTTCCAAGGGTCGCGGCGGGTGTCGGGGCCCAGCTCGGGCACCGTGGGCAGGGTGGGTTCCGCCCAGAAGACCAGGCGGTCGCCCTCATCGAAGCTTCCATCCTCGCAGCCCTCGGCCAGCAAGGGTTCCACGCGGCCATTGTGGATCAGGCTCCAGGTGCGGGGATCGGGCCAGGGCCCCGGTACCCGGGCGGCCAGCCACTCCGCCGTCACTTGCACCACGCCGCGCTCCTGCACCTCCAGCCGGGCGAAGTGGTGGGGCGCCCAGGGGTCGACCGGTGCCAGGGCCCGCAGGGGGCGCCGCGCCTCGCGCTCGCCCTCGTCGCGCAGGAGAAGTCCGGTGGCCAGGAGGGTGGCGGGCGCCAGCGCGCCGCCGCGATGGCGCGTCCCCGTCGCTTCAAGCTCGATGAAGGAGAGGCCGCTCCGTCCTCCGCTGGGCAGGTCGGCGCGGAGCAGGGGCCGGTCGTGGTCGACGACGAGCGGCCAGGCCGTCACGGTGGGGTCGGCTGACGCGGTCAGGCGCAGCAACACGCCCCCGTCCGGCTGCCGTTGCTGGTCCAGGTGCGGCGAGGCGGAGATGGTGACGGCCGCGCCGAGCGGGTGCGCCGCCAGCCATCCGGCCAGGACGAGGGCGAGGCCGGCCGTGCCGCGGCGGAAGACAGTCCCCATGTCAGGCGTAAGTGCGGATCTCGTAACGATAACCCTGCTCCGTCAAGAAGAGCTGCCGGTTCATGGAGAACTCCTGGTCGATGGTGTCCCGTGTCACCAGAGTATAGAACCAGGCGTGGTTTTCTCCGCTCTTGGGTCGCAGGACGCGTCCCAGGCGCTGGGCCTCCTCCTGCCGGCTGCCGAAGGTCCCCGAGACCTGGATGGCGACGTTGGCCTCCGGCAGGTCGACGGCGAAATTGGCCACCTTGGAGACCACCAGCACCTTCACCTCGCCGGTGCGGAACTTCTCGTAAAGCTCCTCCCGCAGGGTGTTGCGCACGCTGCCCGTGATGAGGGGCGCCTGGATGAGGGCGGCGATGGTGCGCAACTGGTCCAGGAACTGGCCGATGATCAGCACGCGGTCGCCGTGGTGGCGCTCCAGCAACTCCTCGATCAGCTCCAGCTTGGCCGGATTGCAGGAGGCCACCGTGTACTTGCGCCGTGTTTCGGCCAGGGCGTACTCCAGGCGCAGATCCTGGTCCATGGGGAGGCGGTATTCGATGCAAGTGGCCTGGGCGATCCATCCCTGCCGCTCCAGCTCCTTCCAGGGCACGTCCATCTTCTTCGGCCCGATCAAGGAGAAGACATCGTCCTCCTTGCCGTCCTCCCGCACCAGGGTGGCGGTCAGTCCCAGGCGGCGCCGGCTTTGGATCTCGGCCACGGCGCGGAAGACGGGGGCGGGCAGGAGATGCACCTCGTCATAGATGATGAGCCCCCAATCCTGATCATTGAAGAGGCGGAAGTGGGCGAAGGGGCTCTGCTTGTTCTTGCGCCAGGTCAGGATCTGGTAGGTGGCCAGGGTGACGGGCCGGATCTCCTTCAGCTCGCCGCTGTACTCGCCGATCTGGTCATCCCGCAGATCGGTCTTGTCCAGCAGCTCGTGCTTCCATTGGCGCAGGGCGGTCACGTTGGTGGTCAGCACGAGGGTCTGCATGCGGACCTTTTCCATGACCCCGATGCCGATCACCGTCTTGCCTGCGCCGCAAGGCAAGACCAGGACCCCGCTGCCGCCCCGCCGGTCCCCGCCCGCCCAGAAGACCGCCACCGCGTCCCGCTGGTAGCGCCGAAGGGCGATTTCCTTGCCGGACAAGGATGTCGCCCGCCAGTCGAGGGACAAGGGCGCTCCCGCCGTATAGCCCGCCAGATCCTCGACCGGGAAGCCGATCTTGATGAGGGCCTGCTTCAGGTGCCCACGATTCTCCGGTCGGACCTGGATGCGGCGGGTATCCAGCGGGTGCCCCAGGTAGGGGACCACGGTCTTGTGCCGCGACAACTCCACCATGAGCAGCTCATCATCCGATTCCAGGACCAGCTGATCGCCGTCCTCCCGCATGAGGCGGACCCGGCCGTAGCGCCCCACCACCTCGCGGATGTCCTCCACCACGTTGGTGGGGACCTCGTACTTGGAGTAGCGGTTGAGGATGTTGATGATCTCCACCGCGCCCATGCCGCTGGAGGCGGCATTCCACAACGACAGCGGCGTGATCCGGTAGGTGTGCAGATGCTCCGGCGACTTGTCCAGCTCGGCGAAACGGCCCAGATCGTCGCGGGCGTCCTCGAACTGGGGATTGGCCGTCTCGAGGAAGACGGTGCGGTCGGACTGGACGATGAGGGGATTGCTGGAATTATACACTGCGTTCTCCGCCAAGCAGATCAACCCACAGGCGACGCCGGCGGGGTCTGTCGAATTCGCAAAACCATACGGACTGCCACTGGCCGAGCCGCAGGCGGCCGCCGACCAGCGGCACGTGCAACTGGCAGCCCAGCAGGCTGCTCTTCAGGTGGGCGTCGGAATTGCCCTCGGCATGCCGGTAATCAGGGTCCCGGGCCAGTTTGGCCAGGCGCATGATCAGGTCCGGCGGCAGGTCCGGATCCCCGTTCTCATTGATGGTCAACGCGGCCGTTGTATGGGGCACATGCAGGAAGAGGAGGCCGGCGCGCCAACCCTGCTCGGCGGCGGTCTGCGCCAGCAGCCCATCCAGTCGAATGAACTCTTCCCTGCGGCTGGTGGAAATGGTCAGCTCGTTCATACAGTGCAATTTGTTGGTGGTGTAGATTCAATGTGGCAATTCCTTGACGCCCTTTCCTATACTTGGGCATGGTGGAACGCCCGCGCAGCCTGACCTGGAGCCATTGGCCGCTGAAGGGCCGGCCCCTGATGGCGATCCTCTTGATCGCCATTCTGATCCTTGTCTCGTCCCTTGTCTTCTACTGGCTGGCCTGGTCCTGGCAGGCGGTCCTGCTCCTCGTCGCCTTCTTCTTCTCTCTTCGTGACTTTCTGTTTGCCCGCACCATTCTTATCGATGAACAGGGACTCACGGTGTCGCACCCTTTGACGGGCGCCCGTCACACCGACTGGTCCGCGCTGGGCACCCTTCAGCTGCGGGAGGACCGCCTGATCGCACAGCCACGGCGCGGGCGCCTGGTCGTGGTGCCGGCTCCCAATGGCGAAGCGCTTGACCTGTTGAGAGATTGGCAGAACTGGCAAGGCGCCCGCGGGTGGGAGGAGGAATGAGCGCCGTCGATGACGGCGCCCAGGACCTGTCCGCCGAAGAGCGGGCCCTGGCCGAGGCGCTGGCGCGGGAAGTGGTGGCCCGCGGCTTGGCCGTGCCGGCCGGACTGCTGCTGGAGGGGGTCACCCCCATGAACTTCGTGCTGAGTCAGGCCTTGGCATTTTTTTCGCCTGTAATCAGAATCGTTTGCGAGCAGCCCAAATTTGCCCAATTCCAGGAAATGCTGGAGAAAAGGGCAACGATCCCATACATTCTGAAGGCGATCCAACAGCTTGAGGAGGCGCGCCGTGGCTGATTCCACCCGCAGAAGCAAAGCCGCGCCCAAGCCGGCTCCCGCCAAATCCGGCTCCAAGTCGACAGCCAGGAGTGCCAATGGCGTCAAGAAGGCCGCCGGGGCCAACGCCGTCGCGCCGCTGAAGGGGGCGAAGCCCGCCAAGGACAAGGCTCTGCCAGCCACGAAGGCGGCCACCACCAAGGCTGCCGGCAAGCTGAAGGCCACTCCCGGTCCGGCCCGGCCCATCCCCAAGGGGGCGGCGGAGAAGGCCTTGTCCAACAAGCAAATGGCCAAGCCAGCCGCCAAGTCCACGTCCAAGACCAGCGCCAAAGTCCAAGGCAAGCCGGCAACCCGGGTGGGGCCGGTCAAGGGTGCGGCCATGAAGGTTTCGCTGCCCAAGGCCATCACCGCCAAGCCCGTCATGACTTCGGCCAGCCGGCCCAAGCCGGCCGCCAAGCCGGCGGTTGCGCCCAAGGTCAAGGAGTTGCAGGCGCCGGGGGGCGGCAGCCTGCTGCTCCAGGGCGGCACCTTCGTCACGATGAACATGGTGCGCGAGGTGCTGACCGGGGATCTGCGCATCGAGCAGGGGCGGATCACCGGCCTGGGGGAGCGGCTCAAGCCCCGCAAGGACGAGAAGGTGCTGGACCTGCGCGGCCTCACCATCTTCCCGGGCTTCATCCAGCTACATGTTCACCTTTGTCAGACCCTGTTCCGCCACATGGCGGAGGACATGGCCCTCTTCGATTGGCTGCGCAACCGCATCTGGCCGCTCGAAGCCGCCCACAACCCCGCCTCCATGGGCGCCTCGGCCCGCCTGGGCATCCTCGAACTGCTGCTTTCCGGCACGACCACCGTCTTCACGATGGAGAGCACGCAGCACACGGAGACGGTCTTCCAGGAGCTGTCAGCCAGCGGCCTGCGCGCCTTCAGCGGCAAGGCGATGATGGATTCCGGCCGCGGCGTGCCCGCCGATCTAAAGGAAGAGACCGCCCGCTCGCTGGACACAGCCCGCCGCCATCTGGCCGACTGGAACGGCAAGGGCCGCCTGGGCGTCACCCTCTGCCCGCGCTTCGCCCCCAGCTGCAGCGCCGATCTGCTGCGCGGCGTGGGAACCCTCGCCCGCGAGTCCGGCGCCTGGATCCACACCCACATCGCCGAGACGCGGGACGAGGTGCAGCTGACGCGGGAGGTATTCGGGCGCAACCCTGTCCAGCTTTACGAGGCCCTGGGCTACCTGGAAGGCAAATTCCTGGGCGTCCACGCCGTCCACCTGACGGAGGCGGAAAAACTCCATCTGGCCGGCCGCCGGGGCGCCGTCCTCGTCCACTGCCCCAGCGCCAACCTGAAGCTGGGCAGCGGCGTCATGCCCCTGTCCGACCTGCTCTCGCGGGGCATCCGCGTCGGCCTGGGGGCCGACGGCGCCGCCTGCAACAACAACCTGAGCGTCCTCCAGGAGATGCGTCTGGCCGGGCTGCTGCAGAAAGTGAGCCGCGGCGCCGCCACGCTCAGCGCCGAGATGCTGCTCGACCTGGCCACCATCGACGCCGCCAAGTCCATCGGCCTGGATGAGGAGATCGGCTCCATCGAGGTGGGCAAGAAGGCCGACCTCGTCTTCTTCGACCTCAACCACCCCTCCATCCAGGTGGCGGGGACGCCCGCCCAGCAGCTTGTCTGGTCGGCCTCCTCGCGTGATCTGGTCCACACCATGATCGAGGGCGAGTTCCTCGTGCGCGACCGCAAGGCCCGCCGCCTGGACGCGGAGGACGTCATGAAGACGGCGCGGGCCGAGGCCCGCAAGCTGGTCCTGCGCGCCGGACTGGAGGGCAAGGTCCGGGTCTGAGCCGGGGCCGCGGGCGGCGCGGGTCATCCCGCCGGACATGCCACGCGAGCGGGGGCGGGCGCCGACGTGCCCCCGGTCTTTTCAGGAGTCCCCATGAAGGAAATCCGCTCCATCCTCGCCACGGACTGCGGCAGCACCACCACCAAGTGCATTCTCATCGAGAAGATCGGCGACACCTACCGTCAAACCATCCGCGGCGAGGCGCCCACCACGGTGGAGGCGCCCTTCGAGGACGTGACGATGGGCGTGATCAACGCCGCCACCGAGGTGGAGGAGTTGTCCCGCCAGCGCCTCACCCTGTCCGACGGCACTGTGCGCGAGGCCACCCCGGAACGGCGTTTCGTGCGGCAGGTGGCGGGCGAGGACGGCGCGCCGCGCTGGGAGATCATCGTGCCGCAGGAGGGTGACGAGGGGGTCGACGCCTACATCTCCACCTCCAGCGCCGGGGGCGGCCTCCAGATGATGGTGGCGGGCGTGGTGGCGGCCATGACCGGCGAATCCGCCCAGCGCGCCGCCCTGGGCGCCGGAGCGATCGTGATGGACGTCATCGCCAGCAACGACGGCCGCCTCCCCCACGAGAAGATCGACCGCATCCGCCGCCTGCGTCCGGACATGATCCTCCTGGCCGGCGGCACGGACGGCGGCAGCAAGCTGCCCCTGGACCTGGCCGAGCTGATCGCCGCCGCCAAGCCCCGCCCGCGCCTGGGCCAGGGCTTCAATCTGCCCATCATCTACGCCGGCAACCAGGCGCTGAAGGCGGAGATCCACGAGATCCTCAGCCCCGTGAGCGCCCTGACCGAGGTGGACAACCTGCGCCCCGTGCTGGAGCGGGAGAACCTCAACCCGGCGCGCGACAAGATCCATGACCTCTTCATGGAGCACGTCATGCAGCAGGCGCCCGGCTACGACAAGCTGATGAGCTTCTGCCGCTACTGGGACGAGGGGCCGGTTCAGGTGCCGATCATGCCCACACCCGGCGCGGTGGGGAAGATCATCGAGCGAGTGGCGGCCATCCAGGGCATCAACGTGGTGGGGGTCGACATCGGCGGTGCCACCACGGACGTTTTCTCCGTCTTCGGCGGCGTCTTCAACCGCACGGTGAGCGCCAACCTGGGCATGAGCTACAGCGTGAGCAACGTCCTGGCCGAGGCCGGGCTGGAGAACATCCAGCGCTGGGTGCCCTTCCCGCTGGATCCCGGCGAGCTGCGCAACCGCATCGGCAACAAGATGATCCGCCCCACGACCATTCCGCAGACGAAGGAGGATCTCATCATCGAGCAGGCCATCGCCCGCGAGGCGCTGCGCCTCTCCTTCGTCCAGCACAAGGAGTTCGCCGTGGAGCTGAAGGGCGTGCAGCAGGAGCGCACCATCAGCGACGCCTTCGACCAGGACGCGGGCAGCCGCAGCCTGGTCAAGATGATGGAGCTGGACCTCCTGGTGGGCTCCGGCGGCGTCCTCTCCCACGCCCCGGCCCGCGTCCAGAGCGCCTGGATGCTCATCGACAGCTTCCTGCCGGAAGGCTTCACGCGCCTGGCGGTGGACAGCATCTTCATGATGCCGCAGTTGGGCGTGCTGGCCAGTTTCCACGAGAGGGCCGCCACCCAGGTCTTCGACAAGGACTGCCTCATCTACCTGGGCACCTGCGTGGCGCCCCTGGGCAAGGTGAAAAGCCCGGGCAAGCCCGGCCTGCGCATCAAGGGCGCCCTGCCCTCCGGCCCCCTCGACCTGGTCGTCAACCAGGACGAGCTGCGCCTGCTGCCGCTGGGTCCGGGCGAGGAGGCGGAGCTGCTCTTCCACCCGGAGCGGGGCTTCGATCTGGGCGCCGGCCCCGGCAAGGAGATCCGCCACACGGTGCAGGGCGGCGTGGTGGGCCTCGTCATCGACACGCGCGGCCGTCCCTTCAGCCTGGCCGCCGACACGCCGGGCCGCCTGGAGAAACTGGGGCGCTGGGACATCACGCGGTCGGGGCCGCCGGCATCATGAGCGCGCTGGACACGGACGCCCTGGAATTGGCCCTCGGCACCTTGCAGGATGCCGTCCGGGTCTATGATGCGCACGGTGGCCCGGAGGACGAGGCTTTGCTGCTGCGCGACGGCCTGATCCAGCGCTTCGAGTATGTCTACGAACTCGCCTGGAAACTCATGCAGCGCTGGATCGCCCTCAATGTCAATCCAGAGTCCGCTGTTCCCACATGGACACGCCGGGAACTATTCCGTCTTGCCGCCGAACATGGTCTGCTGCGGCAACCAGCGGACTGGTTCGTCTTCGCCGAGGCCCGCCACCTCTCGGCCCACACCTACAACCCCGTCCATGCGGACAAGGCCCTGTTGGCGGCCCGCGCCATGATCCCGGAAGCACTCTTCCTGTTGGAAAGGCTGCGCCATGGTTGAGTTGGACCTGGATCCCGCTTGGCGGGAAAGCCTCGCCCGGATCCTCGCCATCCATGCCGCCACCTGGGAAGTGTGGGCTTATGGGAGTCGGGTCCAGGGTCGCAGCCGGCCCTGGTCGGATTTGGATCTGGTGCTGGTCGGGGACGAGCCGGTCCCGGAGGTGGCACTGGGCGAGCTGCGGGAAGCTCTCGCCTGCTCCGACCTGCCCATCCGGGTGGACGTGGCGGACTGGCTCGGCCTGACTCCGGCTTTCCGCGAACGGGTCAGGCAGGATCACGTCGTGTTGCGCTCCGCGCATTAGGGCGCAGAACAGGAGACGATCGATTGTTGTCAGAGGTTGAACAAGTCCGGTTGCGGCTATCCAAGGATACGGACGCGAAGAAAAAATCGCAGTTCGGCCAATTCCTGACGCCAGCAAGGACTGCGGCCTTCATGGCCGGGCTTTTCCCACCTGCAGATGGCGTCTGCCGCCTACTTGATGCTGGCGCCGGTATTGGTTCGCTTGCTGCGGCCTTTCTGGAGCGGTGGTGTTCCGGTGGTCTTCGCTTCCGGCGCGTGGAACTTGATGCTTTCGAGATCGACGGCTCTCTGCACGCCCAGATAGCTCAGACGTTGTCGAAGTACCGCAACGACGCGTTCACTGCGAGAGTGCATGGTGAAGACTTCATCCTCGCCGCGGTCGATGCGCTGTCCGGTGGCCTGTTCGCCAAGCAACTCCCACGGTATAGCCACGCCATCCTTAACCCGCCCTACAAGAAGATAAGCAGCAATTCAGCGCACCGGTTCGCCCTACGTCGCGTTGGTATCGAGACGGTCAATCTCTATTCGGCCTTTGTGGCGTTGACCTTGGCACAGACCGCGCCAGGCGGGCAGCTCGTGGCGATCATTCCACGCAGCTTCTGCAACGGTCCCTATTATCGCCCATTCCGTGACTTCATGCTTGAGCGTGCCGCCATCCGCCACATTCACCTGTTCGAGTCACGCAGCAAAGCCTTCAAGGATGATGCCGTCCTTCAGGAGAACATCATTGTCCGTCTAGAGCGCGACGGCCAGCAGGGGCCGGTGACAGTTTCGACTTCAGCCGACGACACCTTCTCCGACCTTGTTCATCATACACACCCTTTCGAGCGGATCGTGTTTCCGAATGACCTGGAACGGTTTATTCATGTGCCCACATCGCCCGACAAGAATGCCATAGAGTTAATCCCAGCAATCCGGTACGCGCTGGCCGACCTTGGCATCAAGATATCGACCGGGCCAGTTGTCGATTTCAGGCTCAAGGAGCACCTGCGCGACATGCCCGGGCCGAGCACTGTGCCCTTGCTCTATCCCGCCCATTTCGTCGGCGGAGGCACCACATGGCCCATCGAGGGCATCAAGAAGCCGAACGCCATCAAACGCAATGTCGACACTGAAAAGTGGCTTTACCCTAACGGCTTTTACTGCGTCGTGCGACGTTTCTCATCCAAAGAAGAATCACGCCGTATCGTGGCGAGCGTAGTTGAACCCGGCGCATTCGGTGACGTGGCCGTGCTGGCCTTCGAAAACCACCTGAACGTTTTCCACGATAACAGGCCCGGCTTGCCGCAGGCGCTGGCCCATGGGCTGGCCGTGTTCCTGAACACGACCGCCGTTGACGAGGCTTTTCGTCGTTTCAACGGCCATACGCAGGTCAACGCAACCGACTTGACTCTCATGAAATACCCCAGCCGTGAAGTCCTGACTCAACTTGGCCAATGGGCCATGCAACAAGCGAGCCTCACGCAGGGAATGATCGACGATATGTTTGGAGCCGTGGCCGCATGAGGACGAGCAAGATGAGCCGCCACATCAAAGCTGCGCATCAGATACTCGTTTCTCTTGGACTACCTCGTGCACAACAGAATGAGCGTTCCGCGCTCTGCCTGTAGGCACTGCTTAACCTCACGCCCGGGAAGCCGTGGTCGAAAGCTGAGAATCCTCTCGTAGGCATCACGCCCATCATGGATTGGGCTCGTGAACACTATGACAAGGAGTATGCCCCGAATACTCGCGTGACCGTCCGCCGCCAGACCGTGCACCAGTTCTGTGACGCAGGCATCGCACGTCACAACCCGGACAAGCCCGATCGCCCGGTGAACAGCCCCAAGGCCGTCTATCAGATCGAACCTGCCGCCCTGGCTTTACTGCGCACCTTTGGTACGGCCGCTTGGCATGACGCACTCACGGACTACCTCGCCGAGCGCGAGACGCTGGTTGCCCGTTACGCCAGGGTTCGTGAGCAGAACCGGATTCCGGTGACGATCGCGCCGGGTAAGGAGATTTCCCTCAGTCCCGGGGAACACAGTGAACTGATCCAGGCCATTCTCGAGGACTTCGCGCCGGGTAGCGTGTTGGTCTACACGGGGGACACAGGCGACAAGTGGGGATACTTCGACGCCCCACTGCTGGCAGACCTGGGTGTCGACATAGAGTCACACGGCAAGATGCCAGATGTGGTTCTGCACTACGCGGCGAAGGACTGGCTGCTGTTGATTGAGTCGTAACCAGCCATGGGCCAGTCGATGGCAAGCGACACTCCGAGCTTGCGAAGCTTTTTGCCAACTCAACCGCGGGGTTGGTCTATGTCACAGCTTTTCCGAGTCGTGCCCTCATGGGCCGTTACCTTGGGGACATCGCTTGGGAATCCGAGGTGTGGGTAGCTGACGCGCCGTCCCATCTCATTCACTTCAATGGTGCGCGTTTCTTGGGTCCCTACAATGCGCCCTAACAACCGGTGCCGCGGATGGCGCTGCTCGCCGCCGCTGAACCAGAGCGATCCCCCACCTGACCGGCGGCTCCACCGGGAGGATTGCCCTGTGGATGTGTCAGCCTTTTCCCGGACCGGCCGGCCTCTGTCGCTGCTGGCCGCCGCCCTGCTGCTGAGCGCCTGCGCGGACGACCCCGCCTCCAGCGGATCGGCGGAGTTCGCCCATGGCAGCCCGCGACCGCCCTGCCGCGTCGCCGTCGACTCCACCCGCAGCGCCTGGTTCGAGGCGCCCGTGGTGGTGGTGGCGGGGTGGAGTGATCCGGTCAAGCTGGCCGCGCCGCTCAACACCCCCTGCCCGGAGGACGCCATCGAGATCGCGCCCGACGGCTCGGCCCTCTACTTCTTCTGGTCCCCGGTCGTCAACGGCTCGGCGGCGGATCTGCTGCACATCACCACGGGCACCTATCGGGCCGAGCGGACGGGGGCGGACCCCGGCGTCTTTTCCGAGCCTTGCTTCTACGATTTGCAGAAAGGGGCGCCAGGCGGCTCGGTGGACGGCGAGCCCAGTTTCACGGCGGCGGGCGACAGCGTCTACTTCCACTCGACGCGATCCGCCAACCTCGGCTACCTCATGTCGCCGCCCGTGGACGACCCCATGGACATCTACGTGGCCGCCGTGGTTGGGGGTGAACCCGGACCCGCCGCCAACCTGGGCCGGCCGGTCAACTCGGAGTTCCGGGAGGGTGAGCATGCGCTGGGTCCCGACGGCCGGCTCTATCTCAGCTCTACCCGCCCGGGCGGGCTGGGCGGGGTCGACATCTGGATCTCGACGCGGCAGGGCGGCGCCTGGAGCGAGCCGGTCAATCCCGGGGCGCCGATCAATTCGCCGGGCGAGGACCTGCAGCCGGCCTTTGCGGCCAACGATCCCCTCACCATGTACTTCACGTCGGACCGGGACGGCCCCAGCAGCATCTATCGGTCCCGCTTCAACGGATCAGCCTGGGGGCTGCCCGAGATGATGATCACCGGGTACGTCGGGGAGGCCTCGCTGGTGGGCGACGGCAGCCTGCTCTACTTCGTCCATGTGCTGGTGGACGCCGAGGGGGTATTCGGCGCTGACGTCTGGTACCTGCGCCGGGTGGAGGGGGAGTAGGCGGACAGGGCATGGATGGTGCCCAGGCCTAATGGGTATGGATCCATGCAGACCGCGTCCTCGGTCCTCCATCGGCAGCCGCTCCGGTGGGCCAGCCCCGCGCGGCCCGCCACATCGGCCATCACTCCCGCGACTTGGGCAAGGCCTTCTTTCCCATTGACTTTCCCCCCCGTGAGTGCCTTCCTTCCTTCGCACCGGTGGCAGAGCACCACCGCCCCCAGCCCCCTCGTTCCACTTGACCACCGGCAAGGACCATCATCATCACCACAGGAGGTTGCCATGAGCCGGAGAACGGGGGCCTGCATGCTGGCGGGCGCCTGGTTGGCCGCGCTGGCGGGCACGCCCGCGCGAGCCTTCTTCTTCATCGAGGTGGGCGCTGAGTGCTGGCCGGTGGACAGCTGCTACACGCCGACAGCCACACCTTCACTCTCAAGGCCGAGGTGCTGGACCGCGAGCGGCGCCTGGTGGCCGCCACCACGCGCCAGGCCCGCCTGACCAAGTGGGTGGAGGCCCTGCTCGTCCTCATCTACCCCTTCCACCCCGAGGAGCGGCGCCGCGAGGAGATCTACATGGATTTCCTGCACGACACTTTCCGCGAGCTGGAAAGCCGGGGCGTCCTGCGCGCCGGCTCATGACCCCCGGACGGAGGAGGCGCCGCGCGCCTCGGGACGCCGCACCACGACGACGGTCATGTCATCCGGGGCGGGCACGCCGGCGGCGAAGAGATCCGCCTCGGCCATCACCCGCACCGCCACCTCCCGGGCAGGCATCCCCAGGAGGCGCGCCGCCAGGTCCTCGATGCGCTCCGACCCCAGCACCTCCCCCTCCGCGTTCATGCGTTCCGAGATGCCGTCCGAGTAGAGCAGCAGCATGTCGCCGGGTTCGAGCACGACGCTGCCGCTTTCATAGCGCGCCGCAGGCAGGAGGCCAATGACGGCCCCGCCGGCATCCAGCTTGCGCAACCCGCCCCGTCCCAGAAGGAGCGGGAATTCGTGGCCCGCATTGCAAAAGTCAAGACGGCCGTCCAGGGACAACTGCCCGTAGAAAAGCGACACGAAGGTGCCGGAGAGGGCGGTGTGCTGGATCACGGCGTTGACCCCTTCGACGATGGCTTCCACGCTCAGGCCCAAACCCGCTGCCGTGCGCAGCGAGGTGATGACGTCCCGCGCCAGCAGGGCGGCCGGCAGCCCGTGGCCACAGGCGTCGGCGATGGCCAGGCCCAGGCAGCAGGGCGAGACCGGCAGGTAGTCGAAGAGGTCCCCGGAGACGACGGCGGCGGCGCGGAAGGCGGAGGCGATTTCATAGTCCCCGAAATCGGGTGGCGCGGTGGGCAGGATGCCTTCCTGCTGGATCCGGGCCGCGTCGATGATGCCGGACCAGCGTCTTTGCTGAAGTCTCTGGTTGATGATGTGGCGGACGAGGGAGAGCGTGAAGAACACCTCCTTCTCCCGCTGTGCGCCTTTCAGCGAAAGAGCGACGACGTGGGTCGTGCCCTCCCCCACGCCGATGGCGGCGAAATTCGTGCGCACGCCGATCGCCTGCTCGAAGGACTCGTCCACGCCGGGATCTCCCCGCGCCATGAACACAAGGTCCTCGGCCAGCAAGCTGAGGTGGGGTGGGTAATCGGGCGGTACCACAAGACCCTTCGGAGCGTCCCGCGAACTGCCGAAGCCACAGCTCAGCACAAAACCGGTCCCGACCCGCGATTAGATGCGGTCACCCCCGGTCTCGCGTCGCCTCGCGGACGGATTCATCGTCTTTTCCTTCCACCGGTCCGCGGGTTGTGGAGGCCGGACCCGGGCCTTTCCTCTCCGCCCCCGCCGCCGGGTCACGACCCCCGGGCGGAGGAGGCGCCGCGCAGAAGGAGCCAGCCCACCACGCCCGACACCAGCGAGGCGGCCAGGATGCCCATCTTGGCCACCGTCAGGAACTGCTCCTCGGCGAAGGCCAGGCCCGCGATGAAGAGTGACATGGTGAAGCCGATTCCGGCCAGACAGCCCACGCCATGGATCTGGCGCCAGCCGATGCCGGCGGGCAGCTCCACCAGCCGGGTTTTCACCGCCACCCAGACAAAGCCCAGGATGCCCAGTTGCTTTCCCAGGACCAGGCCGGCCAGGATGCCCAGGCTGATGGGATGGACCACGGCGGTGGCCATCTCCCGCCCCAGCCCCACTCCGGCGTTGGCCAGGGCGAAGACGGGCATGATGGCGAAGGCCACCCAGGGATGGAGGGTGTGCTCCAGTCTCTGCAGGGGCGACTCCGCCTGCTGCGACGCCGCCTCCAGCGCCTGCACGGCGGCCTGCTGGCGGTCGCTCAGGCCTGGACCAGGACCGGCCCCCTGGTCGAACTCGGACATAAGCTCGCGCCCCGCGGTGGAGAATTGACGGCCGCCCAGCCCGGCCCGCGAGGGAATGGTCATGGCCAGCAGCACGCCCGCCACCGTGGCGTGGACGCCGGACTTGAGGAAGGCCGTCCACAGGCCCAGGCCCAGCGCCAGATAGACCAGCGGATGACGCACGCCCAGGCGGTTGACGGCGATGAGGGCGGCCAGGAAGCCGGTGCCCACGGCCAGGCTGAGCCAGGAGAGCTCCGCCGTGTAGAAGAGGGCGATGACCAGCACGGCGCCGATGTCGTCCACGATGGCCAGCGCCGTGAGGAAGATCTTGAGGGAGAGGGGCGCCCGCTTCCCCAGCAGGGCCAGCACGCCCAGGGCGAAGGCGATGTCGGTGGCCATGGGGATGCCCCAGCCCGCCGCGCCCGGCCCGTCCAGGTTGAAGGCGACGTAACAGAGGGCGGGCACCACCATGCCGCCCACCGCCGCCACCAGGGGCAGGGCGGCCTGCTTGAGCGAGGCCAGCTCCCCGCCCAGCACCTCGCGCTTGATCTCCAGCCCCACGACGAAGAAGAAGACGGCCATCAGGCCGTCGTTGATCCAGAGCAGCAGCGGCTTGTCCAGGATGAAGCCGCCCAGCCCCACCGTGACGTGCGTCTGCCAGAGCGCGGTGTAGGAGGAGGCGAAGGGCGAGTTGGCCCAGGCCAGGGCGAGCACGGTGCAGGCCAGCAGCAGCAATCCGCCGGAGGCCTCCTGCCGGAGGAACTGCTGAAAGGGCAGCAGCAGGCGCTGGACAGGCGTGGCGGGGGTGGAGACCTTGCGTTTCATCGTGCCATCCATTGCTACGGGGTTCCTTCTGTCAAGCGGGAAGATAGGGTTGACAGCAAGAACCGGTGCCGGATGGCGCGTCAGGCCTCTGGCAAATGCCGGGGCAGATAGATGGTGAAACTCGTGCCTTCGCCCGCTTTGCTTTTCACGTCGATGAAGCCGTTGTTTTGCCGGATCGCGCCGTAGACCATGGCCAGGCCCAGTCCGCTGTCGGGGGCGGCGCCCTTGGTCGCGAAGAAGGGCTCGAAGACCTGGTGCAGGGCCTCCGCGTCCAGGCCGGGGCCGTCGTCGCTGACACACAGGCGCACATACTCTCCGGGCTCCAGGCCGCCCAGATGGGCGCACTGGGCCTTGTCGAGAACGAGGGTTCCCGTCTCGAGCGCAATCCTGCCCCTGCCACCGAGGGTGTCCCGGGCATGGTCGCACAGGGTGCGCAGGATCTGGTCGAACTGCACGGGGTCCACCTTGACCGGCCACAGCTCCGCTGCCGGCCGCCACTCGAGTTGGATGTCCTTGCCGGCCGCCAGGGCAAGATCCTTCACCATCCCCGCCACCGTCCCGTTGAGATCCAACACCTTGGGCGCCACTGTCTGCCGCTGGGCGAAGGCCAGCAGCTGGCGCACCATGTCCGCGGACTTCTGCGCCGCCGTCAGCGATTCGCTGACATCCTTGTAGACCGGATCATCGGACGACAGGATGGAGAGCGCCAGGCCCGAGTAGCCGATGATCGCGCTCATCATGTTGTTGATGTAGTGCGCCACGCCGCCGGCCAGCCGGCCCACCGACTCCAGTTTCCGGGCTTCGGCGATGCGCTGCTCCAGGCACGCCCGCTCCTCCTCGCCGCGCCTCAGCTCGCTGATGTCGCTGATCACGAGGCGCGAGACCAGGGCGCCGTCGACATCCTCCACGGCCGACTCCTCGAGGGAGACCCAGAAGGGGATCTCGTCCGCGCGCAGCATGCGCAGGACGCAGGATTGAGGCAAACCAGCCGTGAGCAAGCGCCGGCGCATCAAGTAGTAGATGTCCTGATCCTCCGGCAGGATGAAGCGGGTGATCGGCCAGCCGGCCAGGTCCTCCTTCTCCATGCCCACGAGGCTGGCCACCGCCTGGTTGGCCCCCAGGATCTGCCCCGGCTCGGAGAGGGTGCAGTAGCCCACCGGCGCCTGATCGAAGAGGTCGAAGTAGTTCGCCCGGGAGGCCTCCAGTTCCGCCTGCACGCGCCTCAGCTCCTCGTTCTGCAACTCCAACTCGATCTGGTGCACGCGCACAGCTCGTGCAGGGTCTCGTCGATGGCCACGCCTCCCATGGACGTATCCTTCGGGCGGAATCCGGGTGGGGCGACATCCGGCAGTTCCGCCCGCATCTTCATGATCGCCTCGGCTTGCCGGCGCAGATCGGCCGCCAGTTCGGACCGGTCTTCGGTGGTCATGTCTCCCGTCCTTTCTTGACCGCTGTTTCTGGGTCGGCGCCCAATGTGTCCGGGGTCGGGTGCCGTCGATCATGCGTGTCCTTGTCGAGGTGCAGGCCGAACCACCTCACGAGGCGGCCCGATCCGTCATGGAGGGCCGTCACGCGGGTGCTGAACCTGTGGTAACCGCCCGTGGCCTGGCGGATGCGCAACTCGATCTCGAAGGATCCGCCGGCCTGGGCCGCGGCATTCCACGAGGCGAGCAGGGCGAGGCGGTCCTCCGGGTGGATCTGGTCCAGCCAGCTGTAATCGGTCTGGCGGGCCGCGGGCACGCCGCAGTAATCCACCCACTGCGGGCTGAGGTAATCGCTTCGGCCGTCGGGGCGGCAGGTCCAGCACGGGTGGGGCAGGGATTCGGCCAACATGCGGAAGTGGGACTCGCTCTCCTGCGCCGCCTCTTCGGCCCGCTTCATGTCGGTGACATCGACGAAGGTGATCACCGCGCCTTCGATCACGTTCTCAAGCGTGCGGTAGGGCAGGATGCGCAGCAGGAACCACGCGCCGGATTGCGCCTCCACCTCCACCTCCACCGGCACCAGGCTGTCCAGCACCTGGCGCACATCGGCCATGATGCGGTCATAGCGGGTCAGGTTGGAGACGATGTCCCCCAGCGGGCGACCCACGTCGCCACTGATCAGCTTGATGATGCGGGTGGCGGTGGGCGTGAAGCGCGTGATGCGCAGCTCCAGGTCGACGAAGACGGTGGCGATGCCGGTGCCGGCCAGCAGGTTGTTCAGATCATTGTTGGCGCGAGTGAGGTCGGCCACCTTGGTCTGCAGCTCGGAGTTGATGGTGGTCAGCTCCTCGTTCACCGACTGCAGCTCTTCTTTGGAGGTCTCCAGCTCCTCGTTGGTGGATTGCAGCTCCTCGTTCACCGACTGCAGTTCCTCGTTGGCGGAGCGCAGCTCCTCGTTGGCGGTCTCCAGCTCCACGGTGGTCGCCTGGAGGTACTCCTCCTTCGCCTGCAGTTCGATCCGAAGCGCTTCGATGCTCGATTCCTCGTCGGGCTGCCGGCTGGGATCCGTCGCTCCACCCTGTTTGGCGGACGACGCCACGCCCGTCCGGTCGCTGTCGCCGGGGGCAAGCTCCTCCAGCACGACCAGGAAGAGCGGAGTCCTGCTCGCGGCGCGGCTGGCCGTCACGGGACGAACGGTGAGATTGACCGTGATCAGATGGCCGTTGGTCCTCACCCGCAAGCCCGGACTGCGCACGACCGCCTGGCTCGCCACGGCTTGTTGCAGGGTGGCGGACAGTTCGCTGCGCAAGCCGTCCCGCGCCATCTTGAGGATGTTGTTGGGGCCTGATTCGCCCGCGGCCAATTCCAGGAACTGGCCGGTGCGGCCGTGCAGGTAGAGGATGTCCCCCTGTTCGTTGATCAGGGCCCCGGCGGGCGCCACCTGTTGCAGCAGCGCCTTCTGGGTCAGTTCCCGCAGTGAGGTCCTGCGCTCTTCCACCTTGTGGTGCCCTTCCAGTGGATTCATGCCGCCCCGCGTCGCCGTCGCCGCCTGGGCCTCGCCCGGGGCGGGGCGGGGCGCGCCGCGCCGATCTCCCAGGCGCCGGAAGAGTTTGGCCTTGCGATCCAGCGTGGCGAAGAGCGCCGCGTTGTCCCCCACGGATTCCGACGTGCCCAGGAAGAGGACGCCCTCCGGGTTCAGGGCGTAGTGGAAGAGGGCGACGACTTTCTTCTGCAGCTCCGCCCCCATGTAGATGAGCAAGTTCCGGCAGCTGATGAGGTCCAGGCGCGAGAAGGGCGGGTCCCTGGTCACATTCTGCTCGGAGAAGATCAGCATGTCGCGGATGTGTTTGTTGATGCGATAGGCGCCGCCTTCCGCCCCCGGCGAGAAGAAGCGTCCCAGTCGCTCGGGCGAGAGGTCGGCGGCGATGCTGGCCGGGTAGAGGCCGTTGCGGGCGGTGGCGATGGCCTGGCTGTCGATGTCGGTGGCGAAGATTTGCACCCTGAGATTGTGCTTCCCGGCCGTCAAGTGCTCGGCGAACAGCATGGCCAATGAATAGGCCTCCTCCCCGGTGGAACACCCGGGCGTCCAGACCCGGATCGTTGTTCCGGCGGGCTTGCCGGCGAGGAGGCCGGGCAGGGCCTGCTCCTCCAGGGCGCGGAAGGCCTCCGGATCGCGGAAGAAGCTTGTCACGCCGATGAGCAGATCGCGGTGCAGGGCGTCCAGCTCCGCCGGCGTCTGGTTCAGGTGGTGGACGTATCCATCGATCGTCTCGACTTGCTGGACGGCCATCCGTCGCTCGATGCGGCGGTGGATGGTGCTGGCCTTGTACTGGGAGAAATCGTGTCCGCGGCGCTGGCGCAACAGCTGCAGGATCTTCTGCACCGCATTCCCGCTGATGGGAGTGTGGTGTCCACCCACGGCGGGCCGCCGCCCAAAGGTCTGGGCGGCATAGAGGATGAGCCGGGCCGGCATCTCGACCGGTGGCAGTTCGAAATCCACCAGGCCGGTGGCGATGGCGCTGCGCGGCATGCCGTCGTACTCGGTGGTGGCCGGGCTTTGCGCCATGGCCATGCCGCCCTCGCCCTTGACGGCCTTCACGCCTTCCGTGCCGTCGCTGCCCGTTCCCGACAGCACGATGCAGATGGCCCGCTCCCGCTGGTCCTGCGCCAGGCTGCGGAAGAAGTAGTCGATGGTCAGGCGCTGGCCGCGGGGCGCGGAGGGCTCCATCAGTTGAAGGGTCCCGTTGAGAAAGGCCATGTCGCAGTTGGGGGGGATGATGTAGGCGCAGTTGGGCTGGACCACCATGCCATCCACGACCTCGAAGACCTGCATGCGCGTGTAGCGGCGGATGAGGTCGGTCAGGATGCTCTTATGGTCCGGCGCCAAGTGCTGAACCAGGACGAAGGCCATGCCGGGCTCGCGGTCCACGGGCATGCCGGAGAAAAAGCTCTCGAAGGCGGCCAGACCCCCGGCGGATGCGCCGATGCCAACGACGGGGAAGATGGGTGACTCGTCCCAATCCGCTTCCCGCCCATCGCCGACCCCGTCCTCCCCGCCCACCCCGCCAGCTCCTGCGGCGGCGATGGCGGACGTGGGGGGGGTGGTTTCCTTCTTCGCACGACTTCGTTTGGGGTTCGCCAGATGGCCTCCTGCTCGCTTGTGGCCGTCGTCCAAGAGCTTTGTCTGCCGCCCCTTGCCGCTGGTGGACGGGTCCGGGACAGCGGGGTGGCGCCGTCACTTCTTGAACGAAGCGACAACGTTGCGGATGGCGGCGCTCAAGCCCGTCCAGGCTTGATCCAGCCCTTCCTTCACCTGCCCCCACGCGTCGTCTCCCGCCACGTCCAGGTCGAGCAGCTTGGACCGGATCTGCTCCAACTTCTGCTCGGCGGCGGCGATTTGTGTGGCGTAGGTGACGCGTGCGTCGGCGGCGAGGCTGCGCGACTCGTCCTTGGCCTCGGCCAGCTTGGCCTTCGCCCACTCCAGCTCCGCCTCCATCTTCTGTCGATAGGCTTCTTTCATGCTCATGGCGCCGTGTCCTTCTTCACGGGCGCCTGGTCGTCGGACTTCTTGATGCGCGCCACCAGGAAGAGCAGGACGATGGCGCCGGCGGCGGCCGTGATGATCGAGCCAATAATGCCGCTGACCGCCAGGGCCACCACGCGAAAGATGAACCCTCCCAGGAAACCGCCGATGATGCCGACAACGACGTTGCCCGCCATTCCGAATCGCCCGTCCTTGATGGTCGTGGCAAACAGCGCTCCGGCCGCGGCACCAACGACGATGAAAATGAGGTAGGTGGTGAATTCCATTTCACAGCTCCTTTAAGTGTTTCACATATGGCGCCACCCCGGCGGCGAACGCCTGGCCGGGGGTGGACCCTGTTCGGGACGTGCGTCAGGACTTCTTGCCGCGCACCAGCAGCAGCCCGCCGCCGATCACGATGATCCCGGCGCCCACCCAGACGGGTATGTTGACCCGGCGCGTGTCCTTCATGGACAGCTCGATGGGTCCCAGTTTGGTCTCGTGCGTCTTCCTGGTGTAGCTGAACCCGCCATAGGCCAGGACCAGAATACCCACCACGATCAGCGCGATGGCGGTTGTCTTGATGGTGTTCATCGATTTGTCCTCCGCTTTGTTCAACTAAACTCCGCCCGGTGGCGTCGGCCAGGGCGCGCGGTGCTCCACCTGCCCGCGCGCCCGGCCTTCGCCCTGCGCTCGCCGCGCCTTGGGGGCGCGGCCGCGCAGGTTCACCCCATGCGACGTCGGGAGGAGCGTGCCCAAGATCGGGCGACCCCGTGCTGCGCTTCCCGCGTCGCTATCGCATCCCGGCGCTTGGGCCGGGGACCCCAGACTCCCTGCCTCCGGGCGGGCCGCCTACTTCAGCCGGTAGGTGATGCCGCCCAGGAAGGCCCAGTCCCATTCCGCGTCACCGATGCCGTTGTCCCGATAGCGGAACTGCAGCTCCGGATTGATGGAGAGACGGTTCTCCAGGTAGAAGATGAAGGTGCTGTTGAAGAGCGCCTCTAGAATGTTTTCCGCGTCGTCGGCGGTCAACAAGTCGTAGTTGAACGTAAGGCCGTTGTACCAGTCGATGCGGTTGGAGATCTCGTAGTCCACGCGGAAGGCGTTCATGAAGTGGTAGTTCTGCTCGTCGGCGAAGATCGTCGAGACCGATGACCGGTTGCTGACCTGCAGATCGAAGCCGATGGGCCGGTGGTACTCCAGCCGCCCCACCAGGGTGGGATCGCCGCTTTCACCGTCATAGTCGGAGATGCGGGCCCCCACGCCGACGCGGGCCGACCAGCCGTGCCAGCGCTGGGCGGTGGGCTCGGCCATCACTTCCTGGATGCGCAGCACGCCCATGGCGGACAGGCCTTCACGGGCCAACACGCCGGCGGACATGAGCACCTTCTCCATGGCTTCATACCAGTACTTGCGGTACTCGACGGCGCCATGGACGCTGCGGAACTCCGCCTCGCGATCGATGATGGCGGCCAGCTGGAGCAGGGCCTCGTCCGACATGGGACGGGTGGTCACGCCGTACTTGATGAAATCCTCATCCATGCGCACGGCCAGCTTGAGCACGGTGGCGTTGATGGTGCGCCCCACGCCGATGCCGGCCTCCACGTCGATGCGGGGATCGTCGGCCTCCTCCTGGGTGGACAGCTTGCGGTAGTCGATGAAGCCCGCACCGTAGATGAAGGTTTTCGAGAAGTCGCTCAAGTACTTGTCCAGATTGGTGGCCAGGTTGAGGTCGTAGGCGTCCTCCGCCTCCGCCCCGTCCGCGGTGCCCCGCGTTGTGGCGAAGCTGGCCCCCGTCGTCAGGTCATAGCTGAAGGGCAGGGAGCGCAGGGCCAGCCAGTAGTTGCCGGACCCGCCCAGGATGTAGCCGACCTGGGTCGAGTCGATGGAGTTGCCATTGGCGTTGAAGGTGCCGTTGACGTAGGCCTGCTGGCTGGTGCTGTTGGGGAAGGTGTAGTCCGTCAGCGAGATGGCGTGGCCCGCCACGGCCAAGCCGCCGGAAAGCGCCACGGCCAAACACGTTTTCTTGTAGGGCATCATGATGGACCTCATGTTTTTGGCATGCTTATGCCGTTTTTCTATGAGCCGCCGGGCTCGATTGTGAAGCATCGTCTTCGATTGGCGGGGTCGTTGGTGTGCGACCACATGATACCAATTGTTTTCTAATAAGCAAGTATGTTTTTCGCATTGCGCTAATTCGCTTTTCAATAGAAAACAATTTTCTTGCCATCTATTATGGATTGGTTTCCATAATCAAATTGAAGTTGAATTCGGTTTTCGGAGTTCAGATCAGCACCGCTCCGCCCAGCCTGTGGGCCGCTGTCAGAGGCGGGCCAAGACCTTGGCGGGCATGGCCGGGATTGCGGTCGCAGGGCGCCGCCCCGCTGCCAGGGCGGTGCCGGGCCTTTGGCCTTCCGCTTTGGTGGGTGATGGTGGGGAGGGCTATTCCCGCTCAGCCAGCAGCACGCCGGAGACGTTCCAGGCGCTGAAGCCGCCGCCCTCGGGGGCGCCCTGGGGAATGGCCACCTGCAGGCGATGGCGGCCGGGGGCAAGGCCGGGCAGGGGGATCGTCACTGGCTCTGCCGCCGCGCCGGGACACCAGCCCGAGCGGCTGAGGTCGGAGGAGGAGACGCCGTTCCAGAAGTTGCCCGAGGCGGGGTTGAGCGAGCGGTAGGTGGCGCAATCGCTGCGCCAGGGGATGAGGGCGGCCACGGGACGGCCGTCCACCAGGATGGTGTTGAGTTTCGGGTTGAACTCGTCGCCGCCGCCCCAGCCGCCGTGGCCCGTGCCCAGGTAGCGCAGGCGCAAGTCGCGGACCCCCTCCGGCAGATCGAACTCCACGCTGAGGGTGTCCTGTCCGAAAAGGCGGCCGTACTCCTGGCCGGCCATCTCCAGCACGTTGACCGTGTTGAAAAGGGGCAGGATCCAGCTGCGGTCGGGGCGGTCGGCCTCCGCCACCCGGCTGCCCGGATGCCAGCTGAGGCGCAGGCTCAGCTCGTGCCCGCCGGCGTCGTAGTTGCCGATGAAGGCGCCGATCCAGACCGGCCCGCGCAGCAGGGGCGCCAGCCCGCCGAGGTCCATCTTGTAGACGGCCGAGTCCGCCCAGGCGACGCCCTCCACCCGCACTTGATCGTTGAAATGCCCCACCCCGAAGGGCGTGATGAAGCGCACCAGCTCCAGCGGCGGCGTGTAGTCCGCCGTGGCCGTGATGCCCTGGTAGCGGCGGCCGTCCCGCCCGGTGAAGGCCGGCAGGACATCCACGCCCTCGGCCAGGGCATCCAGGAAGCTGCGCGGCCTGTCCGTGGGAATCAGGAAGAGGGAGCCCGTGCGGTCGTAGGCGTCGCCGCGGCTGCGGGTGGTCAGCTCGGCGAAGAGGAGGGCATCGTCCAAACGCGGCAGGGTGAGGCGGCGGAGGATGAGGGTGCCGGCGGCGAAGCGCAGCACGGCGGTGGAGTCCGCCCCCTGGCCGGCGCGCAGGGCGGCGGCCATGGCCGCCGTGTCCAGCGCGGCGGGCTCGAAGTTGATCCGCTCCCCCTGGAAGACGGAAAGCGTCGTCACCCAGCCGGCGGCCACCCGGGCGCGATAGGTCGCAAGATCGAGGGCCTCGCCCTCGTCCCGCGGCCACAGGTCCTCCGTGGACGCCCCGGGCCGCAGCTCGGTGGCCGTGATCTCGTGTTCGCCGTTGCGCACCACCCTCAGCACCAGGCCGTCCGGCACCAGCAGGCTGAGATAGGGCCCGCCCCGCAGCGGCGTGTCCCGCGTGTACCAGATTTCCAGGCGGTTGGAGCGCAGCACGGTGGTCGCCTTGCGACAGGGGAAGCCCAGGATCTCGGCGCGCTCCTCCGTCTCCTCCAGGTCCGGCAGGCCGGCGAAGTCCGCCGCGACCCCGATCCGGCGGCCCTCCCGCACTTCGGCCAATTGCAGGGTGCGACGCCCCTTGAAGTCGGCGTGGCCCCATTCCCGCGGCGCCCCGGCGAGGGGCTCGCCGGGCGGCACGGTCCGCAGGCGGGCCTGGTCCCCGCGGCACTCCAGGAGGACAAGGCCCTCCTCCGGCGCCGGCTGGCCGTGATAGGAGATCTGAAAGGTGATCGTGGCGGCGGTCGGGGCATCCCGCCGTGCGGCCGGCGACGCCTCCGCGCCAAGGAGGAGCAGGGGCGACAGCAGGAAGATGAGGACACGCACGGGGCGTGACGAGGAGGGCGCGCCGGTCATGGATCCTCCGTGGTCCGGTTCAGTGGAGGGAATGTCCGGCGACAGGCGACGAGGTTGAGCGCTGGCCGCCTCGTCTCAAGCCTCGTCCACGTAGAAGACGAGGACTTTGTCCGACAGCCGCCGCGCCCGGTGCCGCTGCGCCGGGCCGTCCGCCAGGAGCAGGTCGTCACCCGGCCCCAGCTCGACGGTCCCCGCCGTGCATTTCAACTCCATCCGGCCGATCACGGGAAGTGGTCCACCAACTCACTCGTCCTCGCGCCGCGCGTCGATGTGGAGGATCTCCCCGTCGGCCACGGTGACCGAGACGATCAACGGACGGCAGCAGACGCTGCAATCCTCGACGTACTGCTGGCGCTGGACGCTGCCGTCCACCAGCAGCTCGATCTCCTCGCCGCAACAGGGGCAGGACAACCAATGGGATTGCAGCTCACGCATTCCTCCTCCTGGGTCCGGAAGGGCGCTTGTCGACATGACCACAACTCCAGGTGTCGCCCAAGAGCACAGCACGCCGCTGGCGGCACTGGCTCCGCCGTCAGGGGGTGGATGGCCGCGGGGCCGGCGGGCCGGCCGGGACGCCGCTACTTCTTCTTGGCGTCCTTGGTCGCCTTGACGTCCTTCTTGGGCTTCTTGGTTTCCTTCTTCGGGGGGTTGGCGCCCTTGGCCATGAGGTCCTCCTCGCGAGGCGGGTTGGGGTTCTGCGGCGTCGCCGCGACAGGGAGCGCACGGGCACGGCCTGTCGGCAACCGGGCGCAGTTTAACTCACGGGGACCGATGTGGGCAAGCCGTTCTCGCCGGGTCGCTTCCTACTTCAGCAGGAGACGTTTCGTCGCGACCGCCTCTTCTGCGGTCCTCAGTTCAACCGGTAGACGCCGCTGGCCAGGCCACCGCCGTCAAACAGGTCGCCGTGCTCGCCGGGGGTGTGCCAGCCCGAGGCCAACGCCTTCACCAGCCGGCCGTCCAGGTCGTGGACGCGCAAGCTCGCCCACTGGGCCGCGGGCATCGTGCAGCGAATGGTCGTGACGGGGTTGAAGGGGTTGGGCGCCGCGCTCAACGCCGGTTTCGCGGGCCGCGCCGGCTGCGGTGGCGCCACTGGGGTGCTGCCCTTGTAGCGGATGGCAAGCACCCCCGCCCAGAGATCGGCCACAAGGACCACCTCGTCGACCCGGCCGACGCCGATAGCACGCCCGGGCGTTTTGTAGTACCCCGCTTCTTGGATCTGATCCAGGCGCCGGATGTCCAGGACGCGGAGACCATCCCGATCGTCCACCACGAAGGCGAGGCTGTCCCGCACGGCGACGGACTTGGCCCGGTCCCCTGCGTTGAAGACACCCAGTTCCACGGGATGGGCCGGATCGCCCACGTCGAACACGCGCAATCCCGCCTCGCCGTTGGCGACGTAGGCCCGCCCGTTGCGCAGGGCGAGACCCCACACCAGGCCGGCACGACGCGCCGCTCAGGGCCTCGCGGGTGGACGTCGGGCCGGCCTCCGCCGGGCATCCTCCGTCACGCGGAAGGCGACGAAGCGACCAATCCGCTCCAGGGGCAAGGGCTGATCGAGTGGCAGGCGCACGGCGCGTCGAGGTGGGGTTGGCGCAAGCGCAATGCTCTGGCACCGTGCCTGCCGCTGTGCGAGAACTCAGGCCGTCAGCAGGGTGGGTCCGTCGCCAGTGGTGAAAGTCGTCATGTTCGATGTGCTCCGGGTATCGGCCTCCGGCGCATGTTCATGGAACGGGACTTCGTTCGATTCGAGAATGCGTCAGGGTCGGACTCATGGAGCCCGGGGCGGTTCGCGCCAGTTGGCCCTGCCCGCCAGTTGAGGCGACCAATCGCAAAGGAAGATGCTTCGCCACGTGTCAACCTTGACTTGGTGTGGCAGGCAATGGGTCCGGAAACAGTCGTTGGTGTAGAGCCGCGCCGTGAAGGCTGGTTCGCCAGCCACCGGCATGCCCAGGCGTCCTTCGTCGTCAGGCAGTTTGAAGTTGGCCACGACAAGGTCCGGCCGCAACCCGCACAGCGAGTATTCGAAGTCGAACTTGTTGTGCCCGGGCTTCAGCTCGCCGGGGACCGCTGGCATGTGGGCGATGTGACGGTCCGACTTACCCAGCAGGTCGATGCCCTGACGCTGTGAGAAGTAGATCACGGAACCGGCCCAGAAGTCGGCCACCGTGGTTCCCGGGGGTGTGTTCTGCTTGATTGTCAGGCCGATGTGCACATTGCCGGAGTCGCCCGGAAATGGCCTCAGAAAGTAGGGGTAGCCCGGAACAATCAGCGGTGAGGACAGCAGGCAAAGCAGGCACAGGGCGGGGGCCGGCCCTCTGGTTCGCATGGCGCACGCCCCTTGCTCTCGCCCGGACCATGTCGCCGCCGCACGTCTCCTTCCGGCGGCTCTGATGATCTCTTGGATGCCCAAGCCAGCCAGGATGAGCAGCAATGGCAGGACCGGCACAAAAAAACGGTAGTCCTCAAAGGCATCTCCTCCGACATAGGCCACAAAGCAGGAATAACTGATTATTGCCAGCATTAAAAGCCACTGCATTAAGTTCCTTGACCACGCCAAGCCAACGGCCGACACTATAAATAGGATTCCATATTGACGAAAGAACCCAACTACATACAAGGCCCCGACCGCACCCCGCTCGTCCCAATTCATCACCTTTAGATAGGCGGTGTTTGGAAATGGGTCACCATAGTAGGCTTGGCGAAACAGGGCGTGCGCTGCCGGTAAAAGCATAAAAATGGCCATGAATAGAATCAATTTGCCGTAATCTCTTCGATAAGTAAGTGCAAAAATCAGGAACAGGATAAAAGAGAGTATCACACCGTCGGCACGGACCAGTGAAACAAGTGAAATGAACAGGAAGGTCGCGAGGGCGGGTCGGCCCCTTGCCACGTCTGCAGAAATTCGATTCAACGATAGCAGGACCAGGAAAGCCAGAAGTGCTGTTTCATAACCGCTTATTGCCCAGCACATCATGTTTCTATTTAGAATTAGCCCCAATAGAACGAAAACTTTCGCCGCTATGCCGCCATTCAATGCGTCTACCACTTTAACCAATAAATGCAGGGCGGCAATGGTTATAACCACATTCATCGTCGAGATGACAAGAGCGTTCTTCGAGGCCGGCAGATGAAGCAGGTGAACCGCCGCCATGACAAGGGTCCATAAAAAATTGCTGTACCCCTCCACCCTCTCGCCCAAGGTATTCCAAACCAGGCCATGCCCATGGGCCAGATTGCGGGCATAGTTCATGGAGATCATGGCGTCATCGCCCAACCACCAGAATCTTTCTCCATCGATGCTGGCACTATGGCCAAACAACACAACGGGCAGCCAGAGCAACAGGGTGACCAGCGCGGCGCACTTGATCAGTTGGGCATCGGTGAAGGGGCGGGGCGGGAGCCAAGACCGCAGGCGATTGTACACGGTGGCAACGAGCAAGCAGAGGGCGCCGCCGAGGATAAACTCCGCGGCGATGACGTGCAGTTTCAATGGCCAATGGGGTGCCGGCGGCTTGCCCTTCCACCAGGCAATCAGAGACAAGGCTGAATCACGGACCGGCGTGAACAGAAGCAGGGCAAGGCCGGCAATCACCAGCAGGGCGCCCAGCGTGAACAAGAGAGTTCTAGGCTCACGGCAGGCCGCGCTGCCCTTTGTTCGGACGAAGGTCCCCGCCATGGATCCAAGGCCCCCCTGGTCGGATGGAACTGACGTGTGTCTGTGACTTCTGGCCTTCGGCGAAGCTCAATGGGTGCGGGGTCGACCTTGTGCCCGCAGTAGATGCCGGTGCCTGCCAACGTCTGCACCGTCCGGGCACAAGACGGACACTTGAGCTGCGCGCCCACGGCCACCCTTCCGTCCAGCTTCCCGTCCTTCAGGTCGATCTCGCGGATGGCGGCGAGCAGGACCTCGTCGCTGAGCCGATGATGCCGTGCTCTGGCACCGTGCCTGACACCAATTTCATTGCGAGAGCCCAGGCCAGCAGCAGGGCGGCGCAGGCGGCGAGCAGGGCCCAGCTCCCCATGCTGAAGAGTTCCGGGTTCCAGAGGGGCGGGGCGGGCAGCGGGGCCTTGATCCGCGCCAGAATCATCGGCTTGATGGATTCCAGCGCCAGGACCAGCACGCCGTATCCGATGAGCAGGGGCGCCGTGGCCAGGACGAGGCGCCGGGCGGGTCCGCGCGCTCCGGCGAGCAGGGCCAGGCCCGCCAGCAGCGGCGCCCCCAGCAGCAGGCCGGCGGCGAGACTCCGCCCCATCAGATCCCACAGGGTCCAGCGCAACGGGTCCTGGCCTTCCAGCCCCAGCAGGATGAAGAGCGGCAGGGCAGCCGCGGCGGGGAGGGCGGCCAAGCCCATCAAGGCGGTCCCTTCCGGCCGACGCTCGACCGGCATGGGCGACCGGGCCCTGCCCGTCCCGCCCAGACGCCGGGGCGCCAGCAAACGCCCGCAGACCCAGGTCAAGGCCGGCAGCGTCAACGCCTGCTTGACCAGGTCGGCCATGACCGAGGCGCGGCCCAAGGCGTCCAGGGTCGACCACTGGGGCAGAAAGGTCTGGAGCATGGGGTGGGTGACGATCATCAAGGCCGTGACGATGAGGGCGAGCCTCAGCCCGCGGCGCGGCGCGAAGACGACCAGCCCGATGGCCACGGGCAGCAGCGCGATGACCAGTCCAAGTCCGGTGTTCACGTGCAACCACGAGAAAATGCGCAGCAGCTTGGCGCTGCCCGCGAACCACCAGTCAGGCGGCAGGATAGGCATCAGCCGGAGGGCCAATCCCATGCGCACGATCCATTGCAGGGCCTCGCCGAGCAGCAGGACGGGCAGGACATAGCCCAGCAGGATGCTCCGGGCGCGCCACCACAAAGACGACGCCCTGTTTGACGCGTGTTCGTTTGCCATGGTGGACTCTCCCTGGTGGAGGACGCTTGGATCGAGGCGGGCGGTCGCACTCATCCAATACGGCCCAGGCCGGGAGTCGCGCCCCGGCCTGGCCCGTGGTCGGGTTCAAGCTGATGAAGCGCGGCCGAATGGCAAAGGGCGCGCCGTACCTGCGATGAGGCCGGGCTCGTCGGCTGATGATCGTGCCCCGGCCGCGACCACCGGCCGCGTCGCGGGCAACTACTCGGCGTCCAGGCTGAGAACCCGGTAAAGGGCGGCGCCGAGCGCCTCCGGCGGCTGCGCTTCCGTCCAGCTGGTGTCCGCGGTCTGCGCCACTGGCTGCCAGCCCGGATCAAGCCCCAGGCCGCCCCGCTGCACCTCGTAGAAGGCCGCCGGCGGATCCGTCACGGGGTTCCAGAAGAGTCGCAGCAGGCCGGACTCGATGCGCTCGATCTGGATCACGGGCGGCGGGAGCGCCGGCGGGGCCGAGAAGAGGACGTTGTCCACGTTGGTGTCGTCCGCCCCCGTGTGCCACTCCGTGTAGAGGTAGATGCCGGCGAGATGCTCCAGCACGAAGAGGAACTGCTCGGCGGTGGCGGCGGCGCCGTTGCTTGAGACCCGCCAGCCCGCCTCCGTCAGCGGGATCGTCATGGCGGTCCATTGGTTGAGCGGGGGTGTCGGGGCGTCGAAGTAGACGGACATCGTCCCGCCGTTGAGGATGGCCGCCGGGTAGACGACGCCGTCCGTGTTGCGCAGGAGGATGTCGTAGCCCAGATGGCCGCCATAGGATGACGAGCGGTCCCCCAGCCAGGCCGCCGGCGCCGCGATGCCCGTCTCGCCGAAGAAGTCCCCCACGCGCACGCTGCCGGGCGGCAGGCCGTTGGCGCCGTCCCAGGGCAGGTTGCCCATGGGCGGGTTCGGCCAGTGGGAGCGAAAGGGATGGCTGACCGAGGTCCAGCCCTCGTTGTCCACCTCAAAAGGCGCGGTCAGGTCCGCGGCCGCGCCCGCCGCCAGCAGCAGCGGCGCCACGGCCAGGGTGGCCGCCTGCGCGGCAATCAAAAGCCTCTGTCCCATGATGAACTCCGGTATGTCCTTGGGCTGGGTGGGTCGCTCGCCGGCGACGGCACAAGAGGATAAAGTTCTTCCGTTGAGACTATCAGAATGTGCGTCCGCGAAAAATCGGCGGCGGCCGTGGCGGAGGTCCCGCAGCCCCGGCGAGCGGGCCTGACGCCTCTTCTTCCCTTGATCGTACCTTGCGTCACGACAAGCAAGAGGGCCACATGAGCGACCAGAAGGTCATTTTCTCCATGATCGGCGTGGGCAAAGTCCTGCGCGACACCAAGCGGCAGATCCTGCGCGACATCTACCTGGGCTTCTACTACGGGGCCAAGATCGGCGTGCTGGGCTTGAATGGCGCCGGCAAGAGCACGCTGCTCAAGATCATCGCCGGCCTGGACACGGACATCGTGGGGGAGATCGTGGCGCAGAAGGGTCTGCGCTTCGGCTACCTGCCTCAGGAGCCGCAGTTGACGCCCGGCCAGACGGTGCGCGAGGCGGTCATCGAAGGGGCGGGCGAGGCCGCGCAGATGCTGGCGGAGTACAACGCCATCAGCGAGGCCTTCGCCGACCCGGAGGCGGACTACGAGAAGCTGGGCGCCCGCCAGGCGGAGCTGCAGGAGAAGATCGACCATCTGGGCGCCTGGGATCTGGACAGCCGCATCGAGCAGGCGATGGACGCCCTGCGCTGCCCGGACGGCGACACCGCCGTGGACGTGCTCTCCGGTGGCGAGCGGCGCCGCGTGGCGCTCTGCCGCCTGCTCCTCAGCGGCCCCGACGTGCTGCTGCTGGACGAGCCCACCAACCACCTGGACGCCGAGTCCGTGGGCTGGCTGGAGCAGTATCTGGCGCGCTATGCGGGCACGGTGCTGGCCGTCACCCACGACCGCTACTTCCTGGACAACGTGGCGGGCTGGATCCTGGAGCTGGACCGCGGCCACGGCATCCCCTTCGAGGGCAACTACAGCAGTTGGCTGGAGCAGAAGTCGGCGCGCTTGGCCGCCGAGGAGAAGCAGGAATCCAAGCGGCGCAAGACCCTGGAGCGGGAGCTGGATTGGGTGCGCCAGAGCCCCAAGGCCCGCCACGACAAGAGCAAGGCGCGCATCGCCCGCTATGAGGAGATGGCCGCCCAGCAGACGGAGAAGGTGCAGGACGAGCTGGAGATCTTCATTCCCGTCTCCCAGCGCCTGGGCGGGACGGTGATCGAGGCCAAGGGCATCGGCAAGAGTTATGACGACCGCGTCCTCTTCGAGGGCCTGACCTTCTCGCTGCCCCCGGGCGGCATCGTGGGCGTCATCGGCGCCAACGGGGCGGGCAAGACCACCCTTTTCCGCCTCATCACCGGGCAGGAGAAGCCGGACGCCGGCGAGATCAAGGTGGGGGAGACCGTCAAGCTGGGCTACGTGGACCAGAGCCGCCCCATGAACCCGGAGGACAGCGTCTGGAAGGTGATCTCCGGCGGCCTGGACACGATCACGGTGGGTGGACGCGAACTCAACAGCCGCGCCTGGGTGGGGCGCTTCAACTTCAGCGGCCAGGACCAGCAGAAGCCGGTGGGTCTCCTCTCGGGCGGCGAGCGCGGACGCGTCCATCTGGCGCGCACCCTGGGCGAGGGCGCCAACGTCCTCCTGCTCGACGAGCCCACCAACGACCTGGACGTCAACACGCTGCGCGCCCTCGAGGAGGGCCTGCTCAACTTCCCGGGCTGCGCCGTGGTCATCAGCCACGACCGTTGGTTCCTGGACCGCATCGCCAGCCACATCCTGGCCTTCGAGGGCGACAGCCGCGTCGTCTACTTCGAGGGCAACTACAGCGACTACGAGAAAAACCTGAAAGAGCGCGGCGGCGACACGGGGCCGCATCGCCTGAAGTACCGGCAGCTGACGCGCTAAGGCTGCTGCGCAGGGCTTCTCCGCGCTGACGCGCCAACCTGCTGGCGCAGGGCTTCTCCGCGCTGACGCGCGGTGCTTCCCGCTTTCTTTTCGCAAAAAGAAAGCGGGGCAAAGAAAAGGCTCGCAGACCCTAACCACCATTGTGTGTGACACGCGCGGGGTTGCGCGTATGATGACTTTGTGGGCGCCGACTCTTCGGCCTCTGCGCGCGCATACGCTCCGACGCCGCGCTGCGCGCGACGTCCCGGCGTGGCGCGCGCGACGAGGCCGAAAAGAGGGATATGCCCTGCGAAATGTCGCTTCGCCCGGGCCGTTTGATGGTGAAGCCGAAGGCTGAACCACCTGCCATTGGCAACCGGCTCATTTCATCCGGCCCTCTGTCCGACGCCCGCCGTGAGGCGGGCTAGTTAGGGCCGGTGATGTCTTGGAGAGGGCTTTCTTTGGGCACCTT
>JAUXWS010000040.1 GCA_030685015.1 bacterium | reverse complement strand
CCTGGCCAGCGGCGTCTACCTGGTCACGCTGGAGGCGGCGGGGCGGGCGCAGACGAGGACGGTGACGCTGCTGAGGTAGGGCAGTGGTCGGTGGTCGGTGGTCAGTGGTCAGATGTTGGTCCGACCGCCATGGACAGTCTGTGGACTGTCCGCTGCCTGTCCCCTGTTTGACACGGCCTGGCGGGTTATCCACATGGGGCGGCAATCCTTGCCGAAGTGTCCGACCATGGGTCGGACACCTGATCGCAGGTGCAGACACCACCCGGCCACCTCCCCACATGGGGTGACAACTCGCCTGCCCGGCTCGACACCCGCCCGCCGGCAGGTTCTCCGGCTCTGGCGAGACGCATTCGTCGCCGGCTGTCCTGGCGGAGGGCAGTACATCCAGGAGGCAACAACTGCCAAGGTGTCCGACCCATGGTCGGACACCTGTCCGTGATGTCAGACACCTGTTCGCCGCCGACCTCAGATAAGATCCAGTCGATTCCCCCTGACCTTTGGCCGACACAGCCCCCCGCCGCCACCCCTATCTTGCCGCCAGCACGACCCAACCCGTGCCAAGGAAAGGACCCAGTGAGCGACTTCCCCGACAACCGCCTGGCCGCGGAGGCCAGCCCTTACCTGCGCCAGCATGCCCACAATCCCGTGGACTGGTTTCCCTGGGGCGACGAGGCCTTCGCCGAGGCGCGGCGGCGCGATGTGCCGGTCTTTCTATCGGTGGGCTACGCCGCCTGCCACTGGTGCCATGTGATGGAGCGCGAGTCCTTCGCCGACCCCGCCATCGCCCGCCTGCTCAACCAGACCTTTGTCTGCGTCAAGGTGGACCGCGAGGAGCGGCCCGACCTGGACCACCTCTACATGGGCGTCTGCCAGGCCCTCACCGGCTCCGGCGGCTGGCCGCTCACCGTGCTCCTGACCCCCGGGCGCCTGCCCTTCCATGCCGGCACCTACTTCCCGCCGCGCAGCCGCGGTGGCCGGCCGGGCGTGGACCGCCTTTGCGCCGAGCTGAGCCGTCTCTGGGCCGAAGAGCGGGGGCGCTTGGAGACCCTGGCGGGCGAGCTGGGCGAGTCCCTCGCCGCCTGGCATGGCCCGACCCGGCGCGGCCGGGGCGATGATGGCGCGGTGGAGTTGAGGTCCCTGGCCGAAGCCGCCGCGACCGAGGCCTGCCGGCACTTGGCCGCCCGTTACGACGCCCGGCATGGGGGCTTCGGCGGCGCGCCCAAGTTCCCCTCGCCCCATACCCTGCTCCTCCTGCTGCGCGCTGGTTGGGACGAGGAGAGGCAGGCGCCGCGCCCGGATGAGGGAGGCCGCTGGTTGGCCATGGCCCTCCACACCCTGCTCGCCATGAGTCGGGGCGCCCTGCGCGACCAGCTGGCAGGCGGCTTCCACCGCTACTCCACCGACGCCGCCTGGCGCATCCCCCACTTCGAGAAGATGCTCTACGACCAGGCCATGCTGGCCCTGGCCCTGGCCGATGGAGCCGCCGCGGCGAGCGCCCTGGCTGGCTTGGACGGAGCGGAGGCCGCCCGGCTGGCCGCCGAAGCAGACGAGCTGGAGGAGGCGCTGGGCGAGACCCTGGACTACGTCGTGCGGGACCTGGTTGACGAGGGCGGCGGCTTCCACAGCGCCGAGGACGCGGACAGCGAGGGCGAGGAGGGGCGCTACTACGTCTGGGACTGGCAGGATTTGCGGGACAGGCTGTCGCCCGAGGATCTGGCGCTGGCCGCCGCGGCCTGGAGCCTGGGCGAGGAGGGCAACTGGCCGCCGGAGGGCGGGGCGGGATTCCGCGGCCGCAACGTCCTGCATCCCGGCCGAGCGCCCGCGCTGGCGGCCCACAGCCTGGGACTGGCACCGGAGGACTTCCTGCGGCGCCGGGATGGACTGCGGCGGCTCCTGCTGGAGCTGCGTAGCGGCCGCGCGCGCCCTGCCCGCGACCACAAGGTGCTGACCGACTGGAACGGCCTGATGATCGCGGCGCTGGCCCGGGGTGGACGCCAGCTGGCGCGCCCGGACTGGCTGGCGGCCGCCCGCCGGGCCGCCCAATTCCTGCTGGACGGCTGGCGCGGGGGAGAGGGGCTGCTCCACTGCCGACGGCCCGGACAGGCGGGCATCCCCGCCCTGCTCGACGACCACGCCTTCCTTGTGCGCGGCCTGCTGGGCCTGGCGGAGGCGGAAACGGGCGGGCGGGATTGGCTGGGCGAGGCGGCCGCCCTCCAGGAGGAGCAGGACCGCCTCTTCTGGGATCCCGGCCTGGAGCTCTACCGCATGTGCCGGGCGCCCTCGGACCTGCCCCAGCGCCCGGTGGAGGAGCACGACGGAGCCCTGCCCTGCGGCAACTCCATGGCGGCAGGCAATCTCTTGCGTCTCGGCCGGCTGTTGGATCGGCCGGACTTCCAGGAGCGGGCGGCGCGCCTGGTGGCGGGCCTGGCGGCGCGGGGCTCCCTGGGCGGCGGGCAGGCCATGCTCCTGGCGGACCTGCTGGACGGCGGCCGCGCCCGCCTGCTGGAGGTGGAAGGACCCGACGAGGCGGCGCGCCAGGAGCTGCTGCGCGGCCTGGAGGGATGCTTCCTGCCCGGGCTGCTGCTCGCGCCGCGCCAGGGAGCCCGGTCCCGGGCGCGCCTCTGCGGTCCGAGCCACTGCCTGGCGGAGGTGGAGTCGGCCGCAGCGTTGGCCCGCCAGTTGGCTGGAGGACGGGAGGGCGGCCAGCCGGTCCCCTGAGTGTTATCTTCCGCTACCCGCGCCCAGAAAGGAAGTGGCATGAACAGCAAGTTTTCGGCCCATGTGCAGAAGGTGATCCAGTTCTCCCGCGAGGAGGCGCTCAGCCTGGGCCACGACAACATCGGCACCGAGCATATCCTGCTTGGCATCATCAAGCTGGGGGAGGGAACCGCCATCCAGATCCTGCAGAATCTGGACGCCGACCCCCCGCTGGTGCGCGAGCGCATCCTGGAAAGGGTCGAATCCAACGAAAACCTGATGAAGATCGGCAACATCCCCTTCACCAAGAAGGCGGAGCGCGTGCTCAAGGCCACCTTCCTCGAGGGGCGCAGCTTCAACGCCGAGCAGGTGGGCACGGAGCACCTCCTCCTCGCCATCGCCAAGGAGGACGACGGCGTGGCCGGCCAGGTGCTGGGCAGTTTCGGCATCAGCTACACGACGATCCGCGAGCAGGTGGAGGGCATCTCGGGCGCGGCGCCCCCCGTCGTCGAGGGGAAGCCGGGCGCGCCCAAGAGCAAGACCCCCGCCCTGGACCACTTCGGACGCGACCTGACGCAGATGGCCCGCGAGGGCAAGCTGGACCCCATCATCGGCCGCGAGCGGGAGATCCAGCGCGTGGCCCAGATCCTCTCCCGGCGCAAGAAGAACAATCCGGTCCTCATCGGCGACCCGGGCGTGGGCAAGACGGCCATCGCCGAGGGTCTCGCCCTGCGCATCATCGAGCGCAAGGTGAGCCGCATCCTCTACGACAAGCGCGTCGTCGCCCTCGACCTGGGCGCCCTCGTGGCCGGCACCAAGTACCGCGGCCAGTTCGAGGAGCGCATCAAGAGCGTGATGGCGGAGCTGGAGAAGCACCGCAACATCATCGTCTTCCTGGACGAGCTGCACACCATCGTGGGCGCCGGCAGCGCCAGCGGCAGCCTGGACGCCTCCAACATGTTCAAGCCGGCCCTCGCCCGCGGCGAGGTGCAGTGCATCGGCGCCACCACCCTGGACGAATACCGCCAGTACATCGAGAAGGACGGGGCCCTCGAGCGCCGCTTCCAGAAAATCATGGTGGAGCCCACCAGCGTGGAGGAGACGGTGGGCATCTTGATGGGCCTCAAGGCCAAGTACGAGGAGCACCACGGCATCCGCTACACGGACGAGGCCATCCACCAGGCGGTCATCCTCTCCGACCGCTACATCAGCGACCGCATGCTGCCCGACAAGGCCATCGACGTCCTGGACGAGACGGGCAGCCGCATCCACCTCAACCACATCGTCGTGCCCGAGCGCCTGCTCGAGCTGGAGGAGCGCATCGAGCAGCTCACCCACGAGAAGGAAACCATGGTCGAGCAACAGAACTACGAGAAGGCCGCCGAGATCCGCGACCAAAAGTTGAAGTGCGAGACCGAGCTGCGCGCCGCCCGCGAGGAGTGGGAGAAGGAGCGCACCGCCTGCGCCGTGGAGGTGGGGCCCGAGGACGTGGCCCACGTGGTCAGCCAGATGACGGGCATTCCCGTCGAGCGCGTCACGCTGGACGAATCCGGCCGCCTGCTCAAGCTGCACGAGGCGCTGGGCCGCCGCATCATCGGGCAGGAGGACGCCATCGACCGCCTCTGCCGGGGCATCCGCCGCAGCCGGGCCGGCTTCAAGAGCGCGGAGCGGCCCATCGGCAGCTACCTCTTCCTGGGTCCCACCGGCATCGGCAAGACGGAGCTTGCCAAGGTGCTGGCCGAGGTGCTCTTCGGCGACGAGCACGCCCTCATCCGCGTCGACATGAGCGAGTACATGGAGAAGTTCGCCGTGAGCCGCCTCATCGGCGCGCCGCCCGGCTACGTGGGCTTCGAGGAGGGGGGCCAGCTGACGGAGAAGGTGCGCCGCCGCCCCTACTCCATCGTGCTGCTGGACGAGGTGGAGAAGGCCCACCCCGAGGTCTTCAACCTGCTCCTGCAGGTGCTGGACGACGGGCGCCTGACCGACTCCACCGGCCGCAAGGTGGACTTCCGCAACACGATCATCATCATGACCTCCAACATGGGCACGCGCGAGCTGACCAATGAGTCGGCCATCGGCTTCGGCGGCACGGGCGGCGCCATGCCCGGCTACGAGAGCATGCGGGCCGACATCATGAAGGAGGTCAAGCGCCACTTCCGGCCCGAATTCCTCAACCGCATCGACGACCTCATCGTCTTCCGCACCCTGGACCGCCCGACTGTCACCCGCATCGTCCGCCTGATGATGGAGGACGTGCGCCGGCGGCTGGGCACCCGCGGTTTCCAGATCACCCTGAGCGAGGAGGCCATCGAGCTGCTCGTCGAGGAGGGGTGGTCCCCGTCCACGGGCGTGCGGCCGCTGCGCCGCATCATCGAGCGCCGCATCGAGGACCCCATCGCCGAGGAGGTGCTGAAAGGCAGCTTCACGGCGGGCGGCACGGTGGTGGTGACGGTGCGCGAGGGCGAACTCGCCTTCGTGGAGGACCGCCCCGCCGCGCCGGCCATGGACGTGGCGGAAGGTCAGCCCCAGCCCGCCGCCGACGAGCCGGCCCAGGGATGATGGAGCCCGCCGGATCCGACCCGGACAGGCCGGGGGAGCTGGTGCGCATCGAGGGCGTGGCCCACGGTGGACTGGGGGTGGGGCGCCTGGCCTCGGGCAAGGTGGTCTTCGTGCGCGGCGCCCTGCCGGGGGACCGGGTGGAGGTGGAGACGCTGCGCGGCCGGCGGCGCCACGCCGAGGCCCGCCTGCGCCGCCTGGTGGAGGCTTCGCCGGACCGGGTGGAGGCCCGCTGCGGCCACCAGGCCGTCTGCGGCGGCTGTCCCCTGCAGACCCTGGACTACCCGGCCCAGCTGCGCGCGAAGGAGAGCATGGCCGTGGAGGCCTGGCGACGCATCGGCGGCGGCCTGCCGCCGCGGGTGGATCCCATCCTGCCTGCCCCCTCGCTCTTCCACTACCGCAACAAGATGGAGTTCGGCTTCTCCGACCTGCCCTGGCTGTCCGACCGGGCGGCGGAGGCGGAGGGCGAGTTTGGCCTGGGCCAGCACGTGCCGGGCATCCACAGCAAGGTCTTCAACCTGACAGAGTGCCACCTCCAAACGGAGTGGACAGCGCCCCTGCTGGCCACCATCCGTCGCTTCGTGGCCGACCAGGGCGGCGGCCGCG
Source organism: bacterium (assembly GCA_030685015.1). Taxonomy (NCBI): domain Bacteria; species bacterium. The sequence goes on along the minus strand of JAUXWS010000040.1, from coordinate 32,355 downwards.
AGGCGGTCTGGCACTGGCGCGGCCACACGGGCTACTGGCGCTTCGTCGTCATCCGGGAGAGCCGGCGCACTGGGGAGCGCATGGTCAATCTGGTGACGTCCCGCGCCGGGGACGAGCGGGCCGCCCGGCTGGCGGCGGACCTGCTGGAGCGCCATCCCGGGCTGATTTCCACCATTGTCAACACCGTGCAGGAGGGGCAGGGCCAAGTGGCCACCGGCCGCCTCGACCGCGTCCTGCACGGCGACGGCCTGCTGCGGGAGCGCCTGGGCGGCCTGCTCTTCGAGCTGGAGCCCCCGGCCTTCTTCCAGACCAACACCGAGCAGGCGGAGCGCCTCTTCGCCCTGGCCGCCGACCATCTGGGCGAGGCGCCGGGCGAGCTGCTGGACCTCTATTGCGGCACGGGGGCGATCGCCCTGCTCCTGGCCGGACGGGCGCGCCATGTCACCGGCGTGGAGCTGGTGCCCGAGGCGGTGGCCTCGGCCCGGCGGGCCGCCGCCCTGAACGGCCTGTCCGACCGGGTGGACTTCCACGCCGGCGACGTGCTGGAGCTTCTGCGCCAGGGCCGCCTGCCCCGCCCGGACACGGTGGTGGTGGATCCGCCCCGGGGCGGGCTCCATCCCAAGGTGGTGCCGCCGCTGCTGGAGCTGGCTCCGCGCCGCATCGTCTACGTCAGCTGCAATCCCGCCACCCAGGCCCGCGACGCGGCGCTGCTGGCTGCGGGTGGTTACAACGCCACGCGGCTCAGTCCGGTGGACATGTTCCCCCACACCTTCCACGTGGAGACCGTGGCGTCATTTGAACGCGACGTCTGATCCCCTGGCAATCCTATCGGGATCGCTATCGGGATCGCTAGCGGGATCGCTAGCGGGATCGCTATCGGGATCGTTATCGGGATCGCTATTGGGATCGCTATCGGGATCGCTATCGGGATCGCTATCGGGATCGCTATCGGGATCGTTATCGGGATCGCTATCGGGATCGCTATCGGGATCGCTATCGGGATCGCTATCGGGATCGCTATCGGGATCGATTCCTTCTCGAGTTGATCATGCTTGACGGCAAGAGAATCCTATCGTAAGTCAATGCGCGCCATGGGACCGTCACAGGCGGCAAGAAGAAGAGAGATGGAGCGCGATGCTTCTGCCTGATCTGGACAAGATCCTGGCCAGCTACGCGGGCAAGCGCGTGGCCGTGGTGGGCGATCTCATGCTGGACCGCTACTTATGAGGCCGGGTGGTATTGATAGCCCCGATACCGATATCGATATCGATATCGAACCCTGCTCGTTGTTGGTCATGCGTGAGGGCGGGAGGATCCGATCGTAAGCCGGTCCATGCCATGAGACAGACACGGGCGGCAAGAAGAAGAGAGATGGAGCGCGATGCTTCTGCCTGATCTGGACAGGATCCTGGCCGGCTGCATGGGCAAGCGCGTGGCCGTGGTGGGCGATCTCATGCTGGACCGCTACTTATGGGGCCGGGTGGAGCGGATCAGTCCCGAGGCGCCGGTGCCGGTGGTGACGGTGGCCCGGCGCAGCCACAGCCTGGGCGGCAGCGCCAACGTGGTCCACAACCTGCGCGCCCTGGGGGCGGAGGTGTTGCCCTTCGGGGTGGTGGGCGGCGACCCCGCCGGCGAGCTGGTGCTGGCCCTCCTGCGGGAGGCGGGCATCTCCACCCAGGGCATCCTGCGCGACGAGGAGCGCCCCACCACCGCCAAGACGCGCATCATCGCCCACGAGCAGCACGTCGTGCGCATCGACGAGGAGCGGGCCGAGCCCCTGCGTCCCGCCCTGCGCCAGGAACTGCTCGAACGCATGCTGGCCGCCCTCCCCGGCCTGGACGCCTTCATCTGCGAGGATTACGACAAGGGCGTGCTCGAACCGGAGCTGATCGGCGCCCTGCGCGAGGCGGCCCGCGCCGCCGGCGTCCTCAGTGCGGTGGACCCCAAGCAGGCCAACTTCCACGCCTACGGGGCCGTCGACCTCTTCAAGCCCAACCAGAAGGAGTTCCTGGGCGCCCTGGGCCGCGGGGCGGCCGGCGAGGCGGAGTGGGAGACCTTCCTGCGCGACTTCCTGGCCCGCAGCGGCGGCCGGGAGCTGGTGGTGACGCGGGGCGCCCAGGGCATGTCCCTGCTCGACGGGGAGGGACGCCTCACCCACTTGCCCGCCCTGCGCAGCGCCATTGTCGACGTGTCCGGCGCCGGCGACACGGTGATCGCCGCCCTGGTGCTGGCCCGCGTCCAGGGCTACAAGCTCTCCACGGCCGGCCGCTTCGCCAGCCTGTGCGCGGCGCAGGTCTGCGGCGAACTGGGCGCCGTGCCCGTCAAGCCGGACGAGCTGATGCGGCTCAACGAATTCCATGGATGAGAGGGGAGGAGCGGCGGAAAGGGAAGACCGGACCGGCGCCTCCCAGGCACTGAGGAAAGGACCTGTCATGCGCGAGCGGAGAAGGGGATGGCCCCTGCTGATCCTGATGCTGCTGTTGCTGGGTTGCGGGGGCGGCCGGCCGGAGGGTGGCATCCTGCCCGCCCCCGGCTGGGTGGGCCGCCAGGTCCAGACGATGGCGGGCGACATGCCGCTCCTGGACGAGCCGGGCGGCGCCTTCGTGGGCAAGCTGGGCGAACACGAGAGCGCCCGGGTGGCGGAGCGCGTCACCGACGAGACGGGCCGCATCTGGCTCAGGCTGGAACGGGAAGGATTGGTCGGCTGGGCTCCCCAGGACGTGCTGCGTCTGGCCCAGGGCGAGGAGGGCACCATTGCGACGCATTGACCTGGCCCTGCTTGGCCTGCTGGCCGCGACCGCCGCCGGCTGGTGCGCCCCGCCCTGGAGCCCCGACCTCTATCTGGAGCTCGATCCCGGCCGGGAGGCCTCCCTCGCCGCGGACTTCCCCGGCCTGGCCATCGAGCCGCTCATCGCGCCGGTCCTGCTGGACAAGCTGGGCTTTGCGGGCTGGCGCCGCGCACGTCCCCGGGACGACGATCCCGCCTTGCTGGAGCGCCTGCGCCGGCATCCCGCCGTGCGACGGGCCGAGCCCGTCCCCCTGCTGCGCACCGGCGCCTGGTCGGCGGACGATCCCGCCCTGCGCGCCCAGTGGCACCTGGCCCGCATCGGCGCGCCGGAGGCCTGGCGCCGCAGCCAGGGAAGCCGCGAGGTGGTGGTGGCCATCGTCGACACGGGCGTGGATTGGGACCACGAGGACCTGGCCGCCAGCATCCGCGTCAACCCCGGGGAGGACCTGGACGGGGACGGCTGGTGGACGGCGGCCGACCTCGACGGCGTGGACAACGACGGCAACGGCTACGTGGACGACGGGGTGGGCTGGGATCTGGTCAATCTGCCGGCGGACCAGCTCTGGCCCGGGGAGGACGGCGCCCCCGCCGACAACGACCCGGACGATTTCAACGGCCACGGCACCCACTGTGCCGGCGACGCCGCGGCGACGGGCTTCAACGGAATCGGCGTCGCCTCGCCGGCGCCGCGCGTGCGCATCCTGCCCATCCGGGCGGGCTACACGGGCAACGACGGCATGGGCTATGTCAGCCACGGGCTGGAGGGCATGCTCCTGGCGGCGCTGTCGGGGGCCGACATCGTATCCATGAGTTTCGGCGGATCGGGTTTCAGCATGATGTGGCAGGACGCCGTGAGCGCCCTGCACGGCCAGGGGGTCGTGCTGCTGGCCGCCGCTGGCAACGAGGCCTCGACCTTGCCCAGCTATCCCGCCGCCTATCCCCACATGATCGCGGTGGGAGCCACCGATCGCAGCGACCAGCGGGCCGGCTTCTCCAACCATGGCCCCTGGGTGGACATCGCGGCGCCGGGCACGGAGATCCTCTCCACCACCCGCGGCGGCGGCTACGGCATGATGGGCGGCACCAGCATGGCCACGCCCATCGCGGCGGGGGTGGCCGCTCTCCTCAAATCCACCCATCCCCAGTGGACGGGTGCCCAGGTGCTGGCGCGCCTGGTCGAGACGGCCGATCCCCTGCCGGGCCAGGGCCTGGGCGGGGGGCGGCTCCACGCCGGCCGCGTCCTGCAGGAGGAGGCCTGGCTCGAGGTGCTGGGCGCGGCGGAGACGGGGCGCCTGCCCGCTGGCGTGGCGGGCCACCTGCTTGTCGCCGTGCACATGGGGGCATTGCCCATGGCCGACGGCGTGCTCCACCTGGCCGGGAGCGATCCGCGGCTGGAGTTGTGGACGGAGCAGGTCCCGGTCGGCTTCCTGCCGCCCTGGGCGACGGACACGGTGGAGGTCGAGCTGACCTGGACGGGCGAGGGCCTGGCCGATCCCTGGCTGGAAGGCGAGCTGCGCGATGGTCCGGACCTCTTCTGGCGCGGCGCCCTGCCCGCCCCCTGCGGTGTCACGGAATTGCTCCTGGTGGAGGGAGATTCATCAGACAACTGGAGCCACCTCGGCTGGTATGTTGAGGCCCTGTCCAGCCAGGGGCGCGCCGCCGAGCTGCATCGCCTGGCCTGGGAAGGGGCGGCGGGCCTGCCCTGGCAGAGGGCCAGCCAGCTCATCCTCTTCACCGGATCGGACCTGGCACCGGCCTTCGAACCCGAGCTGGAGGACAGCCTGCGCGCCTTCCTCGCCCGCGGCGGCCGGGTCCTGCTCAGCGGCCAGCGGCTGGCCCAGGCGCTCAGTCCGGCCTTCCTGGCGGAGGTGGCGGGCGCGCAGACGACGGCCCAGGAGCCGGCCTCGGTCCAGGTCTGGGGCGATCCCGCCGTTCCGGCGGTGGCGGACCTGCATCTCCTGCTGACGGGATCGGGCGGGGCGGGCAACCAGACCAGTCCGCAGACCTTGCAGGCGGCGGGCGGTCAGGTGCTCTTCACCTGGGCGGCGGAGGATCCCCAGCGCGCCGCTGGGGTGCGCTCCCCGGACGGCCGGTTGGACCTGCTCTCCTTCGGGCTGGAGGCGGTCAACGGGGAGCCGGCCTGGGCCGCCTCCCTGGCGGAGGTGCTGGCCATCCTGCTGGACCAGGAGGAGAGCCTGCCCGGCGCCCCGCGGCCGCGTGCGAGCGGACCGGCGCTGGCCTGCTGGCCCAACCCCTTCAATCCTGTCCTGCACGTGCAGGTGGGGGGAGAAGGCAGCCGGCCCCTCTCCCTGGCCGTCTACAACCTGGCCGGCCAGCGGGTGGCCGGGTTGGGGCAGGCCCGGCCGGGGGAGATGGTCACCTGGCGACCCGCCGGCACGGCGGGAGGCGTCTATGTCATCGTGGGCGACGACGGGAGCCAACGCCACCGGCAGTCGGTGGTCTGGCGGCCCTGAGCGCCCGGCACACCACTGGGAAAGGGAAGAACATGAAAGCTTGGATTCTCATGTTGCTGGCGGCGGGACTGGCCCGGGCCGAGCTGGTCTACCAGGAGGGCTTCAGCGACGGCACGCCGGATCTCACCTGGATCAGCACCTGGGGCAGCGAGGCCAACCAGATCGAAGTGGACTGGATGACCGGCAACCCCAGCGGCGACGGTTTCGTGGGCAAGCTGGGCAACGACCTCTCTGGCGGCGGCGTGGGCACCCTCATCGTCGATGCGCCGGAGCTGGTCGACTACACGGTCTCGGCGCAGGTCCACCTCGTGCCGGGCACCACCCATTTCCGCGGCATCGTGGGCCGCGCCCATGAGATCGTGGGCGAGGAGGGCAGCGCCTGGGAGTTCTACGCCTTCGTCGCCGACCTGTCGGTGGACACGGGCATGGGCGACCAGCGCTTCATGCTTCGCCGCTGGCAGCCGGGGGCCAGCATGCAGACGATCAAGATCTGGACCATGGCCGAGCTGGGCGCGCTCTATCCCGCCGAGGCAGGTTGGCACGAGCTGGCCATGACCTTCGAGGGGGACCAGATCACCTGCACCATCGACGGCCAGTCCCTGCCCGATGGCACCCAGCAGGACGCCACCATCGCCACGGGCGGCTTCGGAGTCTACTACTTCGATTTCATGGATCTCGCGGGGCATCTCGTCTTCGACGACGTCCTGGTGGAGGCTGAGACCAGCGTGGCACCCGCCCCCCTCGTTCCGGCCGGACTCGCCCTGGGCGCCCCCTGGCCCAACCCCTTCAACCCCGCCGTGCAGGTGGAGCTGTCCCTCGCCGCGCCCGCCCGGGTGAGCGCCCGCATCCACGACCTGCGGGGCCGCCTGGTGCGCACCCTGGCCGCGGGCTCCCTCCCGGCCGGCCACCATCGCCTGACCTGGGACGGCCGGGGCGACGACGGCCTGCCGGCGGCCTCCGGCGTTTACCTGTTGAGCGCGGAGGACGGCACGCGACATCACAGCGTCCGCCTCTCGCTGCTCCGCTGATCCTGGTAGGCCCCGGACGCCCGCGGCCCGGGGCTTGCCTTGCCAAGTCGGGGTTGGGCGTGATTCCACTGGTCTGCCTCCTCATCGGCCTGCTGGCCGCCACACCCGCACGGGCGGCCGGCGGCGGCAAGCTGGTCGTGCGCGTCACGGGCGAGGGCCGGGCCCTGGCCGGCGCCCACCTGCACTGCCTGGACCCGACCATGGGCGCCGCCGCCGACCTGGACGGCACCATCATCCTGCTGGGACTTCCCCCCGGCCTGCGCCGCGTGCGGGTCAGCCACCTGGGCTACACGCCGGTCCTGGCCGAGGCCTGGATCGTGTCGGGCGAGACCTGCCGCCTGGCGCTGGACCTGTCCCCCGGCGAACTGGTCTCCGAGCTGACCGTCCACGCCCGCCGCCTGGATCGCCCCCTGGAACGCGGCTCCCGCGTCAGCGTGCTGGACGGGGAGTCCCTGCAGCACAGCCCCGTGCGCGGCCTGGACGGCCTGCTCGCCCTGGAGGCGGGACTGACCCGCGACGAGCGGGGGCAGCTGCACGTGCGGGGCGGCCGGGCCGGGGAGTTGAAGATCATGATCGACGGGATGGAGGTGCAGGATCCCTGGAGCGGCGCCTGGCAAGGCCTGCTCAACGAGGAGGAGGTCCAGGAGCTGGTGCTGGTGGCCGGCGCCTTCAACGCCGAGTACGGCGACGCCATGAGCGGCGTGGTCAACATCGTCACCCGCCAGGGCGCCCCCCGCCCGACCTTCCTCGTCCGGCATGAGAGCGCGGGTCTGCTTCCCTCCCCCTGGCGCCGCTCCCATCCCTTCGACGGCGTGGCGGACGAGGAGGAGTGGCGGAAGCGCTCCTGGCGGGATCTGAGCGCGGCGCGGCCGGGAGAGCTTCTCGTGGACCTGCCAGGCCGCGCCCAGGTGGGTCTGGGCGGACCGCTGGCCGCCGGCTGGGAGGGGCGCCTCGCCCTGCTCGCCCAGGGTGAGGACAGCCATCTGCCCCACGGCTACCTGCGCGCCGGCGATCTGCGCCTGGGCCTGGGGCGGGCGCTGGGGAAGGGGCGGATCGACCTCTCCTGGGAGCGGACCCGCGCCGAGGAGATGGTCTACCTGCATGCCTGGAAGTACTTGCCCGCCCACCAGTCCCGCGAGCGGCGGGGCCAGGACCGCTGGCAGGCGGTGGCCACCCACAACTGGACGCCGCGCCTGATGGGCACGCTGCGCCTGGCCTGGCAGCGGCACCACGCCTGGCGGGGCGTGCTGGACGAAGCGGGCGAGCCCTTGCCCCTGGACCAGTGGGAGCGGCCCACCTGGCGCGCCGAGCAGGACTTCTACCGGGCCGGCCATTCCCCCACCTTCTCCCGGCGTGGGATCGAGCAGTGGAGGCTGGGGGCCGAGGCGGCCTGGCAGGCCGGACCCCACCACGAATGGAAGACGGGCCTGGACCTGCGCCGGGACGACCTGGCGGCGCGCACCGTCCACAACGTCTGGTCCGGACCGGCCAGCCGCGAGTACTTCGACGACCGCGTGCACGCCCGGCCGCTACAGGGCGCCCTCTTCCTGCAGGACAAGCTGGAATACCCCCACCTCGTCGTGAACGCCGGCCTGCGCCTGGACTGGCAGGATCCCGCCGTGGACTGGCTGCCCGATCCCCTCCAGCCCTTCGTGGAGAGGGAGGGCGCCGTGGAGCCCGCCGACTTCACGCCGGTGGATCCCCGCTGGTCCCTCTCACCGCGGCTGGGCCTCGCCTTCCCCTTCGGCGATGAGGCCGTGCTGAGCGCCTCCTGGGGCGAGTTCACGCAGTTCGCGCCGCTTTCCGCCCTCTATGGCAACCGGGCGCTGGAGCTGGACCACGCCCTCGTGCCCCTGGTGGGCAACCCCCGCGTCAAGCCGCAGCGCACCACCACCTGGGAGCTGGGCCTCAACCGGCGCCTGGGGGAGGGTGGCCGCCTGGGCCTCGCCGCTTGGTACAAGGATCTGCGCGACCTGCTCTCCACCCGCGAGGTGATCCAATACACGCGCCGGCTGGTCGTGCACCACAACACGGACTATGCCAACGTGCGCGGCATCGACCTCAGCTGGAGCCGCGCCCTGGGCCGCGCCGGCCACCTGCGCCTGGACTACACCTGGATGAGCGCGCGCGGCAACGCCGCCGAGCCGGAGAGCGGCCTCATCCTGGCGCGGGCGGGGGAGGAGGAGGAGTTCAACGAGTTCCCGCTGGACTACGAGCAGACGCACGACCTGGCGGGCCGCCTGACCTTGGCCCTGCCCCGCGGCCTGGGGCTGGAGCTGGCGGCCGAGCTTGGCAGCGGCCTCCCCTACACGCCCTTCATCGACGTGGGGGTCGAGGTGCCCACCAACTCCGCCCGGCGGCCCTGGACGTTGCGCAGCGACGCCGCCCTGCGCTGGGCGGGCGACTGGGGCGGCGGGCGCCTGGAAGCCTGGCTGGCCGTGCAGAACCTGCTGGACCGGCGCAACGTGGTGATGGTCTACCCGGCCACGGGCAAGCCCTTCCACGATCCGCGCGGCCTGATCGGCTCCACGCCGGACGCCCTGCACGATCCCTCCCGGGTGGAGGTGCCGCGCCAGGCGCGGGTGGGGGTGGAATGGTCCTGGTGAGAGGAGGGCGCCCGTGAGAAGCATGCCCGCGTTGGTCCTGCTGCCGCTGCTGGCCGTGGCCGCCCACGGCGGGGACTGCCTGCGCTGCCATGACCTGCTGCCCCAGGTGCCGCGCAAGGAGGTGCTGGCCGCCCTGCGCCGCACGGCCGAGCTGGGGGACAACGCCATCGCCGTGCAGGACCGTGGCGAGCTGGGCAACTATGCCTCGAACTTCGGCAACATGAGCGACTACCACATGTGGGGCAGCCAGAGCCTGCACTGGCCCTCCGACGCCAACGACGAGACGCACTATTCCTTTGGGCTGGGGCTGGTGGTGGCGGCGCCCGGCAACGTGGTGGAGAGCTGCCTGAACTCCACCACCGGCCTGCGCGACTGGACGCCGGCGGCGGGCAGCCTGGGCGGCCTCTTCAGCGGCGCCCTGCGCGCCACCGACGGCACCCCCTTCCTGGCCCACTCGCATCTGCCCGAGACCTGGCCGGCGGCGGGCTGGCCGGGGGCCTGGCGCGAGGAGTACGTCACGCCCGTGCCCAACCCCGCCTTCCCGCGGCGTCAGGTGCCGGGCGAGTTCACCAGCGACGGCGACAGCTGGGCCGTCTTCGACGACCGGGAGAACCCGCGCGGCGCCCTGGGGCTGGAGGTGCGCCAATCCGGCTACAGTTACGGCCGGCCCTACGCCGACCACCACCTCAGCTGGCGCAGCGTGATTCACAACCGCTCGGACCGCACCCTGGACTCCCTCTACGCCGGCTACTACGCGGCCTTCCGTCCGGACTTCGATTTCGTGGACCGCATCGGCCTGCTCTCGACGGCGGACTTGGGTCTGCCCTTCGGCCGCGGCAACGATGTCGTCTACGTCTGGGACGTCAACGCCCGCAACGACGGCGCCTGGGTCGGCAACGAGCGGCCGCCCGGCCTTCCCGCCCTGCTGGTGACGGAAACGCCGCGCCACCTGGGCGTGACGGACTTCCACCACTTCCAGGCCGACCGCCGGCCCGACACCGACGCCCGCCAGTGGGCCGTCATCAGCTCCCAATCGGACCTGCTGGACGATCCGGGCAGCTTTTTCCATTCCCCCGATGGGCGGGGCCGGATCGACGCCTGCGACGAGGGCACCCTGACCCAGGCCTACGGGGCGGGCAGCCGTCTCAACTTTTTCGTCATGAGCGGTCCCTTCAGCCTGGCGCCGGGGGACAGCGTGGTCAGCGCCTGCACGGTACTGCTGGGGGAGGGCGGCCAGGCGCCGGGGCAGCCCGGGCTGGACGACCTGCGGGACAAGCTGGCCACCGCCTGGGACATGTACTGGCGCACGCGCTACGCCGGCCCGGGCGCGCCGCCCATGCCGCGGGTGGCGGGCCGGGCCCTGCCCGGCGGGGCGCGCCTCTGGTGGGAGGCCCTGCCCAGCGAAGGGGCGGATGATTTCGAGGGCTACCGCGTCTACCGCAGCCTGGACCAGGGCGCCAGCTGGGGAGCGCCCATCACCGACGCGCACGGCCGCCGGGTGGCCTGGGTCCCGCTGGCCACCTTCGACCGGGTGGACGGCATCCGCGGTCCCGACCCCAACGGCCCGACCCACCTGGGGACGGACAGCGGCCTGGCCCACCACTTCACGGACACGGGGCTGGTGGAGGGCCGGGAGACCTGGTATTGCGTGACGGCCTACAGCACCGGGCAGGAGGATGCGCCCGCGGGCGCGCACCTGCCCAGCCTGGAGAATCCACTGGGCCGCTCGCCGCTGGATCTGCACACGGTCTCCCTCGTGCCGGGGGCGGTGGCCAGCGACCAGTGGATGCCGGTGGAGGGTGTGCGGATCCTCCAGCCGGAGGCGGGGATCTGCGACGCCGCCGTGACCCTGGACGTGGTGGACCCCTGGGCGCTGCCCGCCGATGATTGGCTGTTGGAGTTCCTGGCCCCGGCGGCGGGGGACTCGGTGGCGCGCTTCCACCTCATCCGCGTGGCGGAGCAGGACACCGTCTTCCAGGGACAGCGCGTGCCGACGGCGGGCGAAGCGCCGCTGCCCGTCACCGCGGGCTTCCGACTGGGCATCCGCGACGTGGCGCCCGGGTCCAGGTCGTTGGGCTGGAATGAGGACAGCCCCTGCACCTTCGACTGGTGGATGGAGAAGCGGACGAACCTGGTCAACGAATATCCCGAGTACGTCGTGGGGGCGGACGACTGGCGCATCGAGGTGACCCTGGCCGGCGAAGAGACGGCGCTGCCGGTCTTCCTCTACTACTACACGGGGCTCGACACGACCCTGGCCGGTCCGCCCAGCCCGGCCCCCATCCGTGTCTGGCGCCGCCCGGTGGACAGCGGGGAGTGGCTGGATGCCAGCGCCCATGTCTGGGTGGAGGACCTGCGCCTTTATTTCCCCAACCTGGAGCTGCTCAGCCCCCTGGGCTGGGACCTGGCGCCGGGGGGGCTGGCCGGCAGCCGCCAGCGCCGCGGCTGGGAGACCTACACGGACGCCCTCATCCTGCGCGAATCGGATGCCATCCCCTGCGCCGCGGAGCTGCTCTTGAAGACGAACAACTTCGACTGGGCGCTGGACGCACGGGGCGACACCCTGCGGGGCCTGCCGCCCCGCCCCGGCGACGTCTTCACCATCCTCACGAACAAACCGCTGCGCGAGGGTCTGCGTTATTCCTTCCGGACGGATCCGCCCGCTCCCGCCGCGGCGCCGCCGGGTCTGCATGTGCGGGCTGTGCCCGATCCCTACGTGGCGGGCCATGTCGCGGAGGCGGGGAGCGGGGGGCACCGCCTCTACTTCACGGGACTGCCCGGGGCCTGCACGCTCCGCATCTACACGGTGGCCGGAGACTGGGTGCGCACGCTGGAGCATGACGACCCCGCCAGCGACACGCTGGCCTGGGACCTGCGCAACGCCGACAGGCAACACGTCGCCTACGGGCTCTACGTCTTCCATGTGAGCGACCGACGCGGCCGCGAGCAGACCGGCCGCTTCCTGGTGATCCGATGAGGCGGCCCATGAAGCGACTGGCTCCTCTCGCCGCCATCCTGCTTGCCTGCGTGTGGGCGGAGCCGGCCGATGGCTTCCGTCGAGCCGGCACGACGGGGGCCCCGTTCCTCAAGCTGGCGGCCGACGCGCGCGCGGCGGGCCTGGCGGGAGCCACGGTGGCCCTGCCCGGCGGCCACCAACCGGCTTGGGCCGGCGCCGGCAACCTGCTCATCAATCCGGCCGGTCCGGCCGGCTCGCTGGAGAACTCGCTGGAGTTCTCCCAGGAGCGACGCTTCGCCCAGATCAGCCTGGGCCAGGTGCTCGGCTCGCGGCCGCTCAGCGCCCGCAGCACGCTCACCCTGGGCCTTGCTTGGCTGCAGGTGCCCGAGCAGGAGATCACCACCCTGGAGCAGCCCGACGGCACCGGCGAGAGCTATTCAGCGGGCGACATCGCCCTGGGGCTGGGTCTCGCCACCCGTCTGACCGATCGGCTGGCCTGGGGCGGTCTGGTGCGCTGGATCCGCCAGGATCTCCACCGCGAGCGGGCGCAAGGGGCCGCCGTCGACCTGGGCCTCCTGTTGGACACGGGTTGGCGCGACCTGACCCTGGGCCTGGCGGTGGCCAACTTCGGACCACGCCTTCAGCTGTCAGGGGAGGACCTGCTGGTGGAGGCCGGCGATGGCCGTCCCGCCCATCTGCAGACAGGCGAATTCCAACTACCGCTCGTCTTCCGGGCCGGATTGCACGATCGCCTGTGGCGGAAGGGCCTGCAACGCCTGGATGGCGCCCTGCAGATCGAGCACCCCAACGACAACCGCCAGAACCTGCGCCTGGGGCTGGAGTACGCCTGGCAGGAGCGCGTGCTGCTGCGCGCCGGCCGGCACCTCAGGAGGGATCTGGAACAGCATGCGCTGGGCCTGGGCCTGCGCCTGCCCCTGGCCGGCGGCCGCACCTTGACCCTGGATTACGCCTGGACCACCCAGCAGCGCCTGGCCGCGACCCACCAGCTCGCCGCCGGCCTGCTCTTCCACTGATCCCATGAGGGGGTGGCGGGATTCCTGTCTGAACAAAAACAGGATCCGGGCTTGGATTGAAGCGGCCCAGCCCCTTCCTTGGGCCCCGTTCGCGGTCCGTGCTTGAAGCGCCGGACGCGCGACCTGCCATGCGACACGCCTGGAACGGAAAGGATCTGGCCAGGATGGGACACAAGTCGTCGGAACGTGTGACCAGGGAGATCCGGGTGTTGGCGGATCCCCGTTATCTGCCCAAACACTCGGATCCGGACAACAGCCAATACGTCTATGCCTACCGCATCCTCATCGAGAATCTGGGCCGACGCACGGTCATGGTGGCGTCGCGGCACTGGGTGATCATCGACACGGATGGCAACCGGGAGGTGGTGGACGGCATCGGGGTGGTGGGCGAGCAACCCGTGCTCGAGCCGGGCGAATCCTTCGAATACACCAGTTTCTGTCCCATCCGCTCCTCCTTCGGCACGATGGAGGGATCCTTCCATGTGCTGGACGATCAGGGCGAAGCCTTCCCGGTGGAGATCGGCCGCTTCTACCTGGTCGCGGAGGAGGATGAGCAGCTGGAGGGCGTCTCCTAAAGATTTATGAATAGAACATCGACAGGCCTGCATCTGAATGGATGCGGGCCTTTTCTCTTCCACCTTCATGCGGCCAAGCGGGCTTGGGTCCTTGGGGAATGCGCGCCCCCGCCGCGACCGGTCGTCGCAGTTGTCGCAGCGCAACGTGGCAGCATGTGCAGATAAGCTGCGGGACACGCGGGGTCGTCAGGCTCAAGCAAGCGTTGGCTGGGGCGATGACACAGCTGCGCTCCAAAAAGTCGAAAGGGCCGACCTGGGTTGGTCAGCCCTTCCGATTGTGCCCTAAAACCTGCTTTGTGGGGATGTAAAGCAGTAAAAGAAGGAGCTTATTGTCACTCGCGACGAGGCGAGGGATCGTCAACCTCCGGGGTCATCTGATGCTGTGAGTGTTCTGTTTTGCTATCGGTCGAAAGACGGGCCTATTCTACCAGTTGCCGACCAACCATGCAAGCACCCTTTGCCCGAAAATGCAGATCCACTGCACGGGGCAAGTCGCGATCATGTCGTCTTCCACTCCTTACCTTGGCCCGGGCACGGACGGGTCGCGGTTCAATCACAGGACGTTTGCATGAGGTCGAAACCGATCGTGGCGGTGCTGGGGCGGCCGAACGTGGGCAAGTCCACGCTCTTCAACCGCCTCATCCACGCCCGCAAGGCCATTGTCCATGACGAACCGGGTGTGACGCGGGACCGCCACTACGCCGAGGCGGCCTGGGGCGGGCGCGAGTTCATGCTCATGGACACGGGCGGTTTCGTGCCCGAGGGCAACGACCTCTTCGACGTGGCCATCCGCGAGCAGGTGGAGATGGGGCTGGACGAGGCGGATCTTGTGCTCCTGGTCGTGGATGCCACCACCGGCATCACGGAGACGGACCAACTGCTGGCCCGCCACATCCGGGACAAGGGCAAGCCCTGTCTGTTGGTGGCGAACAAGGCCGACAACGAGCGGTTGGAGCTGGAGGCCGCCGAGTTCTGGAAGCTGGGACTGGACGAGCCCCAGCCCGTCTCCGCCATCAGCGGCCGCCAGAGCGGCGACCTGCTCGACCGCCTCGTCGCCCTGCTGCCGGAAGGCGGTCGAGCGGGCCTGGAGGGGGACCTGCGCGTGGCCATCATCGGGCGTCCCAACGTGGGCAAATCCAGTCTCGTCAACCGGCTGCTGGGAGCGGACCGCGTGTTGGTGACCCCGGTGGCGGGCACGACGCGGGACTCCATTGACAGCGTGGTCCGCCACAACGGCCGGCGCTACGTGCTGGTCGACACGGCCGGCCTGCGCCGCCGCACGCGGGTCAAGGAGAATGTGGAGTTCTATGCCACCCTGCGCAGCCAGGCCGCCATCACGGGGGCGGAGGTCTGCATCCTGCTCGTGGACGCCGAGGAGGGCCTCACCCACCAGGACATCCAGGTGCTGGAGGAGGCGATCGCCGCGCGCAAGGGCGTGCTGCTGGCCGTCAACAAGTGGGATCTGGTGGCGGACAAGGCGACCAACACGGCCCGCGACCACGAGCGGCGGCTGCGGGAGAAGATCCCGACCCTGGGCTGGGTGCAGGTGGTCTTCATCTCCGCCTTGACCGGCCAGCGCACCCGCCGGCTGCTCGACCTGGCCTGGGAGCTTCACCAGCGGCAGCGCGTGAAGCTGACCCGCGCCGTGCTGGAGCAGGCCCTGCTGCCGGAGATCGAACGACGGCCGCCCGCCTCCCACGGGGGACGCTGGGTGCGCATCAGCGCGGTGCGCCAGGTGCGGAACGATCCCCCCTGGATCGTGTTTGCCTGCAGCCACCCGGATCATGTGGACCATCATTACTTGCGCTTCCTGGAGAACCGCCTGCGGCGGGCCTTCGACCTGCGCGGGGTGCCGGTGAGGCTTGACCTCCGCTCGCGCGGCGAATTCCAGGGAGCCTTTGGACCCATAGCGCCGGAGGACATGCCCATGCGCGAGGAAAGCCTGCATGCGGAGGACGGCCGCAAGCGCGGCCGGGAGGATGAGGAGGACTTCGGCCTGGGGGGCGGCGAGACGCCCGGCCAGCGCTGGCGTCCCGGTTATGAGCCGGACGAGGACGAGGACCCGGACGTGGAGGGGCCGGAGGCCGATCCGCTCATCTGGGATCCCGACGTGGAGGCCCCCTTCGATCCGGACGAGGAAGAGCTGATCGATCCCGACGAGGACGAGCTGGAAGACGATTGGAGCGACGGGGACGAGGACGATCGCGCCTGATCCGCTCAGCGCGGGCGGCGTGGCCCTGGCCGGCACCTTCAACCTGGACACCCTGCTGCACGGTTTGGCGGAAGCACCGCAGGCAACGGTGGCCGCCGGCGGGCTGTGCTACAGCCTCCTCGCCCTGGCCCGCCTTATGCCCGGCGAGCGCCTGCTTCCGCTGGCCTGGCTGGCGGCCGAGGACGCGCCGCACTACGCCCCCGTGTTCGCCACCACCGGCTGCGCGCTGGAAGGCCTGTGCGCCGTGGCGGGCCGGGGCAATCACATCACCCTGGATTGCCGCCGGCCCGACAAGCCTGAAGTGGCGGAACTGCGCCTGCCGCCCCTGGCCGGCGGGCAACTGGAGCCGGGCCTGGCCTGTCCGCGTTTCCTGCTCAACTGCAGCTCGGGCCGGGATGTGGCGCTGGAGACCTGGCGCTCCTTCCGGGACGAGTGGCGGCGGCGTCATCCCGGCGGCTGGTTGCAACTGGACTGGCACTCGCTGAGCCTGGATTGGCGCGAAGGTCGCCCCCGCCGCCTGCGGCAGGTGCCGCACGCCTTCGATTGGGTGCAGGAGCTGGACCTGCTGCAAATGACCCTGGTCGAGGCGGGCAGCCTGACCGGCCGTCCGCCCCGTCGCCTGGAGGATGCGGCCGACCTGGTCCTGCGCCTGCGCAAGGCGGGATGCCGAAGGGTCGTGGTGACGGCGGGGGCCGCCGGCTTGCTCTATGCCGACGGGTCCGGACTGCGTCGACAGGCGGCCTGGGCACCGTCCCAGGTGCGGGACACGACTGGCTGTGGCGACGTGCTGGGCGCCGCCCTGCTGGCCACGCTGGGGCGCGGCTGGCCGGTGGAGGAGGCCCTGCCCGTGGCCGCGCGGATGGCCGGCCTCGCCTGCGCCGGGGTGGGACTGGCCAAGCTGGATGCGCTCTCTCCGGTGGACGACCACCGGCCGGCGACCAAAAGCAAGTGAAATGGGCCTCATGAAGCGTCTGCTTGTCCCCGTGCTGCTTCTGCCGCTCCTCTTCCAACTGGCGGCCGCGCCCCAGGTGGATCCACACCAGCCGCCCGCCTCGACCCTGCCGCCCGTGCCCCACCGCGTCTTCACCCGTGCAGAGCAGGATACGCTGCGCCACCGCCTGGCGCGGGCGGGTCTGGAGGCGGAGCTGGTGGCCGGCCTGCGCCTGGACACCATGCGCTGCTACCCGGGTCGCCTGCTGCTCAAGCTGAGTTATGGCGAATCCTCGGGGGACTACTCCCACTTCTTCACGGAGGCGACGGTGGATCGACTGCGTCGCTTCCTGCGGGATGAACGGGACCTGCTGGCCGCCGCCGAGCACAGGCACGGCGTGCCGCGGGAGGTGATCGCCGCCATCCTCATGATCGAGACAAGGCTGGGCGAGCATCAGGGCCACTACCGCGCCCCCGACCTCTTCATGACCCTGCTCCTGCACGAGGAGGCCCTCAGCCCGGCGGCGCTGGACACGGCCGAGGCGCGGGAGCAGCGCTTCGGCGGAACCAGGTCCCGTCGGGAACTGGCCGAGGTGCTGGAGAAGCGCGCCGCCAAACGGGCCGCCTGGGCGGCGCGGGAGCTGCGCACGCTGGCCCGAAGCATTCCGGTGGAGGACTGGCATGACCTGCCCTGCTCCTTTGCCGGCGCCATCGGATTGCCCCAGTTCATGCCCACCAGTCTGGCGGCCTATGGCGACGACGGCGACGGGGACGGACATGTCGCCCTGGGCGGGTTTCCAGATGCCGTGTTCAGCGTGGGGCGCTATCTAAAGGAGAATGGCTGGCGGGGCAAGTTGACGGAGCACAAGCGGCGCATGGCCATCCATCGCTACAACCATTGTTGGGATTATGTGGACGCGGTGTTGCGCCTTGCCTGGACAGTGGGCTGGGTACCTTGAGTACCTGAATGGTCTTCGGCCGCGTCGGTTCGTCCATTTGTCTCGCGCCCAATTCAGAACATTTCGGGCCCTCCCACCTCCCCCCACCCGCCCTTCGAAGGGCGTCATGGGGAGCGCGCGGCCAAACGGAAAAGCGCTGGCTCAGGTTCCCGCCCGAAGCCTGGTTTTTGTTGACATCCTCCCCCCACCGATCCAAGAGCAGGACAATCCCATCCAATCCGATGGGAAAGTCCCTTGCCTGTCCCCTCATCGCAACAGGAGGCGCTGCTGCCAGATTGTGCCACATCAGGAGGAAGGCCTGCCAAATTGACTTGATGATGACAGGCGGTCGTGCAAACCTGGACTGGTCATCAGATGAATCATGAATCTCCGTTTTCCATCACACCGAAATACGCAATGCTTGATCTGGCACGTCCCTTGCCATCCCATGTGTGCTGAACAAAATGGAGGAAGGATATATGGGCAAGATCATCGGCATCGACCTGGGCACCACCAACAGCTGCGTGGCCGTCATCGAGGGCGGCGAACCCATCATCATCACCAACGCCGAGGGCGGGCGGACGACCCCCAGCGTCGTCGCCTTCACCAAGAGCGGCGAGCGCCTGGTGGGGGCCCCGGCCAAGCGCCAGGCTGTCACCAACCCGGTCAACACCATCTCCTCGGTCAAGCGCTTCATGGGGCGCAAGTTCGACGAGGTGGGCCAGGAGATGAAGGAGGTGCCCTACAAGGTGGTCAAGGGCCAGGGCGGCGTGGCGCGCATCGAGATCGACGGCAAGGACTACGCCCCGCCCCAGATCAGCGCCATGGTCCTGCAGAAGCTCAAGCAGGCGGCCGAGGACTTCCTGGGCGAGACGGTCAGCGAGGCGGTCATCACCGTGCCGGCCTACTTCAACGACGCCCAGCGCCAGGCCACCAAGGAGGCGGGCGAGATCGCCGGCTTCAAGGTGAAGCGCATCGTCAACGAGCCCACGGCCGCGGCCATGGCCTACGGCCTGGACAAGAAGGGCGAGGAGTGCGTGGCCGTCTACGACCTGGGCGGCGGCACCTTCGATATCAGCATCCTCGAGATCGCCGACGGCACCTTCGAGGTGAAGTCCACCAACGGCGACACGCACCTGGGCGGCGACGACTTCGACCAGCGCCTCATCGACCACCTGGCCGCCGAGTTCCAGAAGCTGGAGGGGATCGACCTGCGCAAGGATCCCATGGCCCTCCAGCGCCTCAAGGAGGCCGCCGAAAAGGCCAAGATCGAGCTGTCCAGCAGCCAGCAGGCACAGATCAACCTGCCTTTCATCACGGCCACCCAGGACGGGCCCAAGCACCTGGACATGACCATCACGCGGGCCAAGTTCGAACAGCTCGTCGACGACCTCATCCAGCGCTCCATCGAGCCCTGCCGCAAGGCCATGGTCGACGCCGGCAAGCAGAACAAGGACATCGACGAGGTGATCCTGGTGGGCGGCTCCACGCGCGTCCCCGCTGTGGTGGAGGCCGTCAAGAAGTTCTTCGGCAAGGAGCCGCACAAGGGGGTCAACCCCGACGAGGTGGTGGCCCTGGGCGCCGCCATCCAGGGCGGCATCATGGCCGGCGAGATGGGCGAGAAGGACATGGTCCTGCTCGACGTGACGCCGCTTTCCTTGGGCATCGAGACCCTGGGCGGCGTCATGACCGTGCTCATCGAGCGCAACACGACCATCCCCACGAGCAAGAGCAACGTCTTCTCGACGGCCAGCGACAACCAGCCCACCGTGGACATCCACGTCCTCCAGGGCGAGCGTCCCATGGCCGTGGACAACAAGACGATCGGGCGCTTCCAGCTGGACGGCATCCCGCCGGCGCCCCGGGGCGTGCCCCAGATCGAGGTCGCCTTCGACATCGACGCCAACGGCATCCTGGCCGTCAAGGCCAAGGACAAGGCCACCAACAAGGAGCAGTCCATCAAGATCACCGCCTCCAGCGGCCTCTCCGAGAGTGAGATCCAGCGCATGAAGCGCGAGGCGGAGGAGCACGCCGCCGAGGATGCCCAGCGCAAGGAGGAGGTCGAGCTGCGCAACACGGCCGACCAGAAGGTCTTCCAGACCCGCAAGCAGGTGGAGGAGCTGAAGGAGCAGTTGGGCGAGGCGGAGCGGAGCCGTCTCGAGGAGGCGGCCAAGGCGCTCGAGGAGGCGCTCAAGGGCGGCTCCAGCGAGGCGATCAAGAGCGCCACCGAGGCTCTGGACAAGACCTGGCAGGGCGTGAGCGAGGAACTCTACAAGAAGGCCCAGACGGCCGGCCCCGGCGCCGCGGGCGGACCGGGGGCGGATTTCGCCGGCATGGGCGGCGAGCCCAAGGGCCAGGCGGCCGCCGGCGACGACGGCAAGGCCGTGGAGGCGGACTTCGAGGTGATGGACGACAAGAAGTAGCGCGCGCCGCCCAGCGACACGTTCAGCCCCCGCCGCGATCCGGCGGGGGCTTTTCTGATGCTCGCATCGAGGCGCAAACCCGGCCGTAGCGCCGGTGTCAGGCCCGCCGACCGGGTCCGGCCGTCTTCCATTTTCACGCCATACTCCCCACCTTGCGCGGGCAAGCCAGGAGTGCTCCCCCATGCGCCGATCCATCGCCCTGACAATCCTGCTGGTCTGCGCCGCCACCGCCGGCGCCGCCGTCTACACCACCTACCACTGGCACCAGCAACAGCCCATCTACTGGCCGCAGCCCTCGGCCCTCCATCCGACCACGGTGGAGACGGCCTGGGAGTCCATCCAGCGGCGCAACGCCGGGGCGGCGCATCCGCAGAACGACGTGGCGCAGATCTTCAGCGTGGCCGACCGGGTGGCCGCCTACCAGTGGCGCATGCGCGACGCCATCGCCGCCATGAGCGGGCCGCTCAGCGGGGCGCAAGTCAGCTACGCCGGCTGCCTGATCGACAACGTGGCCTCCCTGGGGGCGGCGGGCGCCCTGGGTTACAGTCCCGCCTGGAACCAGCCCATCCGCCAGGCCCGCGGCTGGACGACCCCCGGCGGCTTCCCGCGCCTGGACCAGGTCCTCACGCCCTACCACCACAGCATCGCGCCCCTCCTTGACGAGGAGGCGCTGCGCATGGAGATCCGCATCGCCAAGCTGGCCCACGAGCGGGCCTGGGGCGCCGCGCCCGGCCTTTCCCAGGGCTTCTTCCCGCCGGAGATGTGCTTCAGCACGCGCATCATCCCCGTGCTGGCCGCGGAGGGGATCCAGTGGTCCTTCGTCCCCAACAACCATCTGAGCCGCGCCTGCGCCGACTTCCCGCTGGTGCTGGGCACCGGGGGCGAGAACTGCGACCCGCCCAACCGGGCCGACCAGCTCAACCCGCCCCAGGCCCACTGGTGGAGCCGCACCATCAGCCGCGACTGCACACCCACCAACGCCGTGCCCTTCGCCATGAGGCCGCACCAAGCCCAGCACATCGACCCGGCGAGCGGCGCGGTCAGCACCCTCACGGTGGTGCCCATGGAGATGGCCATGAGCTGGCAGGACGGCTACCAGATGTACGGGCTGGAGGACGTGGCCCAGGTGGCTCCCCACAGCGAGCCGGAGCAGCCCCTCCTCATCGTGCTGGGGCATGACGGGGACAACGCCTGGGGCGGCGGCTATTCCTACTACATGCAGAGCGTGCCCGGCTTCACCGCCGCGGCGGTGGCGGCGGGCCACACGCCCACCGTGGTGCAGCAGTACCTGGCCGACCATCCCGTCTCCCCGCAGGACATCGTCCACGTGGAGGACGGCGGCTGGGTCAACGCCGACGGCGACTTCGGCAGCCCGGATTTCATCAACTGGAACTGGCCGCCGGTGGGAGCCGACGGCCGCTTCGACATGGCCGGGGGCTGGGCCGAGGACATCCGCAACTGGGCCGTGATCACGGCGGCGCAGAATCTGGTCTCCACCGCCGCCCAGATCGACGGGGACGTGGACCCGGCCGCCGTGATGGACCCGGCGGCCCATCCCGCCTCGTCCGCCGAGCTGGCCTGGCACCATTTCCTGCCCGCCCTCGAGAGCGGCTACATGTACTACGGTGCCGCCCTCGACATGGAGGTCAAGGCCACCGTCGCCTGCAACACGGCCGTGGCCCACGCCGCCCAGGTGATCGGCGACGGCGCCCTGGACCAGACGCCGCCCACCATCTGGCTGCCCCAGCAGCACCCGCACAACCCCGGCGCGGTGGGCTTCGGCAGCCTCTGGGGCTACCAGCAGACTCTCCACAGCCGCGACTTCTGGGTCTGGACCTTTGTCCACGACGTGTCGGGCGTGGACAGCGTCACCTTCCACTACCGCATCGACGCCGACGGGGAGAACCCCTTGGCCAGCCACCAGAATGAGACCTATGCGGGCGGACCCGAGGTGGGGTCCTGGCGCCAGCTGCCCATGCACCAGAGGGCCTTTCCCGCCGGCAATGTCCACAACGATCCCAACATCGATTTCTTCGTCATGCCCACGGTGATCGCCGACCAGTACTGGCTCCACGTCACGGAGCCCGAGCTGGTGGAGGAAGGGGGGCTCCTCGTCGACTATTTCGTGGAGGCGCGGGACAGCCGCGGCCACGTCAGGCGCAGCCCCATCCTGCACACCTGGATCGGCACGGGCCAGGGCCAGGGCGGGGGAGGAGAGGGGGGGCGCGTCTCCTGGTGGCCGCGGCCGGGCCAGGCGGGACAGGCCTTCACCATCCAATACCGGGTGGAGGGTGGACCCCTGCCCCCTGCCACCGATCCCATCTGGCTGCACTACGGCTTCAACAACTGGGGCGGCGTCAGCGACGCGCCCATGGCCTGGGCGGCGGACAGCGCCGCCTGGCGCATCACCCTGACCTTGCCGGTGGGAGCGCAGCAGGTTGATTTCGTCTTCCACGACAACCTGGGGCACTGGGACAACAACAGCGGGCAGGACTGGCATGTCCCGGTGGAGGGCGCGGCCGCCGACTGGGCGATGGACGGCCAGCTGGACGCCGCCGCCCAGCTCGTGGCGCAGGCGGAGAACCTGCAGCTGTGGGCGGGCTGGAACGGCAGCCGCCTCTACCTGGCGGGGACGCCGGCCCAGGCCGGGCGCGACCACTTCCTCTTCCTGGCCGCACCGCCCGGCGCCCCGCAGCCGGCGCCCTGGGCCAAGGCGGGCCAGGCGGCGGCCTGGGGCGCCTACCTGGCCAACGAGGTGGACAACGGGTGGAGCGGCTGGTTCGACACGGGGGCGGGCGCCCCCGCCCAGGCCCGCGGCGCCGTGCTCGAAGGCAGCCTCGATCCGGCCGCCCTTTTCGGCGCCCTGCCCGACACGGTCTGGCTGGCCCTGGGGGCCTGGACCACGCCCAACGGCGGCGTCCTCCAGCTCCAGGCGCCGCCCACCCTGGACGGGGACGGCCATCTCCAAGCGGGAGAATGGGTCGCCTTCCCGCTGGCTTCGCCCACCTTCTCCCCCGTGGAGCTGCAGATCACCCGACTGGCCGACGGGACCATGCGCCTGGAATGGGTGGCTCCGGCGCCGCCCGCCGGCTGGCTCTGCACGGGCGTGCGCCTGGAGGCCTCGAGCGACGGCCAGGGTTGGCAACATCTGGTACTGACGCCGGACACGTGGTGGACCGACCCCGCCGCCCCGACCCTGGCGCGGCGCTTCTACCGGGCGCGGGCCGTCTACGCGCGCCCTTGACCAACCCATGCCCACCGGCCTGCGGACGGAGTTCAGGGCATGACGACGGGCGTGCTGGCCGCCCTGGGTGCCGCCCTGCTTTGGGTGACGGCCACCCGGCTCTTCCAGGGCGCTGGTCGCCAGGTGCCGCCGCTGGAGTTGAACCTGGCCAAGGGCGGCTGCGCCCTCCTCCTCTTCGCCGCCACCCTGCCCTTCACCCAGGCCGCCCATGACTGGCCGGGACTGCCGGCCGTGACGCTGCTCGGCCTGTCGGGCGTGATCGGCATCGGCATGGGGGACACGGCCTACTTCCGCGCCCTCGCCGCGCTGGGCACCCGGCGCACCCTGCTCATGGAGCTGCTGGCCGCTCCCACGGCGGCCGGTCTCTCCTGGGTGGCCCTGCGGGAGAACTTGGCGCCGCTCGCCTGGCTGGGGTTGGCCCTCACCCTGGCTGGCGTGGCGGCCGCCGTGTTGGGCATGTCCGCCCGGGAACCGGCCGGCCGCGTGCCGCGCGCCGCCCTGCGCTGGGGCTTGCTGGCGGCGGCGGGCCAGGGCGTTGGCATGGTGCTGGCGCGGGCGGCCCTCCAGGGCGGCGGCCTCGACCCCGCCCTCGCCGCCATGCTGCGCCTGGCCGCCGGACAGGCTTGGCTGCTCCTGGCCTGGCATTGGCTGGGACGGCCCTCCTTCACGCTGTTGGCCCCGGGCGGCCGGGGACTGTGGGTCCGGGTGGCGGGGGCGGCCCTGCTGGGCACCTGGCTGGGCATCTGGCTGCAGCAGGTCTCCTTGGCCAAGCTGCCGGCGGGCGTCGCGCAGTCCCTGCTCTCCACCGCCCCCCTTTTCGCCATGCTGCTGGCCGCCCTGGCTGGACGCCGGCCCGGGCCGCTGGCCTGGGCGGGCGCCTTGCTCGCCGTGCTGGGCGTGGCCCTGCTCAGCACATCCTGAGTCCAGGGGCGCGATGATGGGCGGGACACACCGGCCATTGGACGACAGCGCAAGACCGCTGGAAATCCTGGTCCAGGATTCCCATGCTTGCGCCGCCCGCGTGGACCCGCGACACATGACGGGAATGCCGCGCCGGGCGGAAGGAGGATCCACATGAGCGCCGCCGCCCGCCATCTGCTGCAGAAGTTGCTGGACACGGCCGACCTGCGCCTGGACGGCGATCGCCCCTGGGACATCCGCCTGCATGATTCCGGCCTGCCCCGCCGCCTGCTCGCCGGCGGCTCCCTGGCCCTGGGCGACAGCTACGTGGAGGGCGCCTGGGACTGCGCGGCGCTCGACGAGTGTTTCCATCGGTTGCTGGGGGCGTGGCTGGATGAGCGCGTCCCCTCGGCCGGCCGCCTGGCCGATTCGCTCAAGGCGCGCCTGCTCAACATGCAGTCGCTGCGGCGCGCCCGGGCCGGCGCCCGCCACCACTACGACATCGGCAACGACCTCTACGAAGCCATGCTGGACCCGCGCATGATCTACTCCTGCGCCTGGTGGGAGGCGGGGGCGGCCACCCTGGAGGAGGCGCAGGAGGCCAAGCTCGAGCTGTGCTGCCGCAAGCTGGGGCTGCGGCCGGGCCAGCGTCTGCTTGACATCGGCTGCGGCTGGGGCGGCCTCGCCCGCTGGGCCGCCGAGCGCCACGGCGTCCAGGTGGTCGGCATCACCCTGGCCGAGCGCCAGGCCGAGCTGGCTCGCGAACGCTGCCGGGGCCTGCCCGTGGAGATCCGGCTGGAGGACTACCGGCGGCTGGAGGGGAGCTTCGACCATGTCGTCTCGGTGGGCATGTTCGAGCATGTGGGCTGGCGCAACCATCGCGCTTTCTTCCTGGCCGTGCGCCGCCTGCTGCGCGAGGACGGGCTCTTGCTGCTGCACACCATCGGCGGCAACCGCTCCGTGCACCACACCGATCCCTGGATCGGCCGCCACATCTTTCCCGGATCCATGCTGCCCTCCGCCGCCCAGATCACAGCGGCGGCCGAGGGTCTCCTTGTGCTGGAGGACTGGCACAGCTTCGGACCTGACTACGACCGCACCCTGATGGCCTGGCACGCCAACTGCGAGCGGGCCTGGCCCCGCCTGGACGGGCAGCGCTACGACGAGCGCTTCCGCCGCATGTGGCGCTATTACCTCCTCTCCTGCGCCGGCGCCTTCCGCGCCCGGCGCAACCAGCTCTGGCAGCTGGTCTTCTCGCCCCGCGGCCGGCCGGGGGGTTACCGCTCCGTCCGCTGAGGACCCGCCGCGGCACTGCCAGCAGCGGCGTACTCCGACCGGAAGGCGGGCAGGAGGCCGATCGGCCATGCTACCTTGCCGCCGTCAACCAAGGAGCCTGTCATGCGACCACGCTTCCTGCTTGTGGCCATTCCCCTTGCCCTCGCCCTGCTGGCAGACTGCGAGCGCACCACGCCCGGCCCCGCCACACCCGAGGAGATCGCCCAGGTCAGGCCCTGGGCCCATCGTCGCGCCACCGAGCTGCAGGTGCGGCTGCGGGCCGAGCTGATGGCCGCCCTGGAGGAAGGGGGGCCGCTGCGGGCCATCGACCTGTGCGCCAACCGGGCCCAGGCCCTGACGGCGGAGATCGGCCAGGGCGGAACACCGCCGGCCGAGCTGCGCCGGATGTCGCGCCGGCTGCGCAACCCGGCCAACGCCCCCGACCAATGGGATCTGCTGGCGCTGGAGCACTTCGAGCGGGAGCTGGAGAGGACGGGCTCCCTCCCGGAGGATTGGGTGCAGCGATTGGAGCGGGACGGCACCCGCCGCTACCGCCTCTACCAGCCTGTGCGCATGGGGGCGCCCTGCCTGGCTTGTCACGGGGACCCGGCCGCCCTCTCCGACACCCTGCGCCAGCTTCTGGCCGCGCGCTACCCGGCCGACGAGGCCACCGGTTACGCCGAGGGTGACTGGCGCGGGCTGGTGCGGGTGGAGCTGGCGGCGCGGGACCTGGCCGACCTGCCGGGCGCGCCCGGGCAGAACCCCCAACAGGAGAAGGACGAGCGATGAAGTTCCCCCCGCCTTTCTACCGCTGGCGTCCCCATCCCTGGCACGGGCTGGAGGTGGGTCCCGATCCCCCGCGCCGCCTCAACGCCTACATCGAGATCACGCCCTTCGATCTGGTCAAGTACGAGGTGGACAAGGCGACGGGCTACCTGCGCGTGGACCGCCCCCAGCGCACGTCCTCGCAGCCGCCGGCGCTCTACGGCTTCATCCCGCGCACCTACTGCGGTCGCCGGGTGGGGGCCCTTTCGCCGCTTGCCTCCCGGGGGGACGGCGATCCCCTCGACATCTGCGTGATCAGCGAGCGTCCGGTCAACCGCAGCGAGGTCATCCTGCAGGCCAAGGTGGTGGGCGGCATCCAGATGGTGGACGGGGGCGAGGCGGATGACAAGATCGTGGCCGTGCTGGCCAACGACAACATCTGGGGCGGGGCGGAGACCCTGGCCGATGTCCCCCAGGTGCTGATCGAGCGCCTGCGCCACTACTTCGCCACCTACAAGCTCATTCCCGGCAAGGAGTCCGACATCTCCGTGGAGCAGATCTACGACGTGGACCAGGCCCTGCGCGTGGTCGAGGCGGCCATGGCCGACTACGCGGAGGAATATGGCGGCTGAGCCCGGCCATGATCCGCTGGCCAGCCTCCTGGACGGTCGCGAATGGGGTTGCTGCCTGGACCTGGCCAGCGGCCGCGGCGCATTCCTGGGACGCCTGGCCGCCCTGGGCCGGGCACGGGCCTGGCTGGCCCTGGACCGGGACCGGGGACAGCTGGCGGAGTGCCGGGTCCAGGTGCAACCGCAACCGCTGCCCCTCAAGGCCGACGCCGCCCGCCCGCCCCTCCGGCCGGGCAGCCTGGACACGGTGGCCTGCTCCTATTCCCTCCATCACCTGCCCGCTCCGGGCCGGGCGCTGGCCGCCGCCGCCGCCCTGCTGAAACCGGGCGGCCGCCTGATCCTGAGCGAACCCCTGGCCGACGGGCTGGGCGCGGCCCAACGCGTCCACCGCGACCTGCACCATCTGGCCGCCGCCCTGGACCGGCGACGGGGGCTCTGGCACCGCCCCACCCTGCGCCTGCGGGAGCTGCGCGCCCTTTTGGCGGACCTGGATCTGGACTGGCGCTGGATCTGCTGGCCTCCGCCGCGGGCGGAGGAGCGGGCGCCCTCCGCCGTGGTGGAGACGATGGACAAACTGGAGGCCCAGCTGGCCCGCCCGGGACTGGGCGAGCTGCGGCCCCGCCTGGCCGGGCTGCGGCGGCGGCTGGAGCGGGACGGTTACCAGGGCCAGACCCAGTTCCTGGCGGTGGGTGTCGACCAGCGCCCGGTGGCGGGCGGCGGGCAGGACTGAGCACGGGTGCAAGCAGCGTGGGTGGTGTCATGAGTTCGAAGGATTGGGGCGATCCCGCCCTGCGCGGCCAGTTCCTGCTGGATCCGGACATGGCCTTCCTCAACCACGGCTCCTTCGGCGCCTGCCCCATCCCCGTGCTGGCGCGGCAGGGCCAGCTGCGCACGGAGCTGGAGCGGGAACCTGTCGCTTTCCTCCATCGCCGCCTGCCCGATTGTCTGGCCGAGGCCCGCGCCGCGCTGGCCGCCCAGCTGGGCGCCGCCCCGCGCCAGCTGGTCTACCAGCCCAACGTCACCGTCGCCCTCAACGTGGCCATCCGCAGCCTGCCCCTGGCCGCCGGGGACGAGGTGCTGGTGGGCGACCACGAATATGGGGCCCTGCTGCGCTGCTGGGAGGCCGAGGCCGGGCGGCGCGGCCTGTGCCTGCGACGCGTGGCGCTGCCGCTCCCCGTCCGCGACGCGGCCCGCGTCACGGCCGCCTACGAGCGGGCGGCCAGCCCCGCCACCCGCGCCATCTTCCTCAGCCACATCAGCTCCCCCACCGCCCTGCGCCTGCCCATCGATGCATTGCTGGACCTGGCCCGCCGCCGCGGGTGGATCAGCGTGGTGGACGGGGCCCACGCCCCTGGACAGATTCCCCTCGACTTGGGCACCTTGGGCGCCGACATCTACGCCGGCAATTGCCACAAGTGGCTGCTGGCCCCCAAGGGTTGCGGCTTCCTGTGGGCGGGGGAGCGGGCGCGGGACTGGATCCGCCCCCTCGTCGTGAGCTGGGGCCACACCAACCGGCCCCCCGCCCAGCGGCGCGATCCCTTCCTCGACGAGCTGGAATGGTCGGGCACGTGCGATCCCACCGCTTGGCTGGCCCTGCCCGCCGCCCTCGAGTTCCGCCGGGCCTGGCACTGGGAAGAGCGCGCCGCGGCCTGCCGGGAGCATCTCCAGGCCTGGGGGGACCGCCTGGAGGAGCGTTTCGGGGCGCGCCGCCTCGGCCCCCGCGACGAAGGTCTGCAGATGCTGGCCCTGGGCCTGCCGCCGGCGGCCTGCCCCGCCCACCGGGCGGCGGAGCTGCACGAGCGGCTCTTCGCCGGGTCCGGCGTGGAGGTGCCCCTGTTCGAATTCCAGGGCGAGGCCGTCCTGCGCCTCAGCCTGCAGCCCTACAATCGCGAGGCGGACCTGGAGCGGCTGGAGCGGGCGCTGGGCGGGCTGCTGGAGCAGGCCGGGCCAAGCGCCTGAGCACCCCGGACAGACAGGACGAGGACAAACATGCAGATTGCTTACAAAGAGCACTTCCCCTTGACCCTGTCGCCAGCCCCGCCTGGCCCGTGCTGCCCGGGGGGGGCATGCCAACGCAACAACGAGAGGAGCACGCCATGCGAACCACCCTGTGGATGGCCTCCGTCCTGGCCGCGGCCTGCCTTGCCGTGAAGCCCGCCGCCTCCTGGCCCGCGCCGGCCGACCCCGCCCGCCAAGTGATCTACGAGGTCAACCTGCGCCAGTACACGCCGGAGGGCACCATCGCCGCCTTCCAGGAACACCTGCCGCGGCTGAGGGAGCTGGGGGTGGACATCCTCTGGCTCATGCCCATCCATCCCATCGGCGAGGAGAGGCGCAAGGGCGGCCTGGGCAGCCCCTATTCGGTGCGCGACTACCGGGACGTCAACCCGGACCTGGGCACGCGGGAGGACCTGCGCCGGCTGGTGGCCACCGCCCACGCCCTGGACATGCGGGTCATCCTGGACTGGGTGGCCAACCACTGCGCCTGGGACAACCCCATCGTCCGGGAGCATCCCCAGTGGCTGACCCGCGGCGAGGACGGCCAGCCCCGCCCGCCGGTGGACGACTGGAGCGACGTGGTCGACCTGGACTACGAGCGGCCCGACCTGCGGGCCTGGATGATCGAATCCCTCGTCTTCTGGCTGCGCGAGGCGGACATCGACGGTTATCGCTGCGACGTGGCGGGCATGGTGCCCACCGAGTTCTGGGAGGAGGCCCGCTCGCGACTGGAGGCGGTCAAGCCGGTTTTCATGCTGGCCGAATGGGACGATCCGGCCCTGGCCGGCCCCTTCGACATGAGCTACGCCTGGGACCTGCACCGGGCCGGCAACGCCTACATGAAAGGCGAGGCGAGCGTGGCGCGCCTGGACTCCCTGGTGGCGGGCGAAGCTGAACGCTGGCCGGCCGGCCACCTGCAGATGCGCTTCACCACCAATCACGACGAGAACAGCTGGAACGGCACGGAGGACGAACGCCTGGGCCTCGCCGCCGATGCCTTCAGCGTGCTGTGCTGGACCCTGCCCGGCATGCCCCTCATCTACAGCGGCCAGGAGGCGGGCTTGTCCCACCGCCTCTCCTTCTTCGAGAAGGACGAGATCCCCTGGCGCGGGCATCCGCGCGCCGCCCTGTTCGCCGCGCTCAACCGCCTCAAGCACACCAGTCCCGCCCTCTGGCGCGCCGAGGCGGGGGCGGAGAGCTATCGCCGCCTCAGCCGTGGCCCGGCCTGGAGCTTCCTGCGCCTGGACGCCAGCCAGCACCTGCTCTGCGCCGTCAACCTGAGCGCCGACCCCCTGGACCTGGAGGTGGAGGATCCGCTCCTGACCGGATCCTGGCGGGAGTGGGAGGACGGGCGTCTGAGCGAGCTGGCGGGCCGCCTGCGGCTCGAGCTGCCCCCCTGGGGCTGGAGCATCTGGCGCTCGACGGGGGAGCGGTGATTCCGGTGGCGCCGGGGGAGGCGACGACATGCGCCTGAGCGGGCCGCCGCCTCGCCGGCGGGCGGGGACCCTCTCCCCTCCGCCCCGATGAGCCAGGCCGGCCGCACCCTCTGGCTGCTCCTCGCCGCCAACCTCTTCTGGTCGACGGGGGGCTGGCTGATCAAGGAGATCGACGTGGCGGGGCCGGCCCTGGCCGGCTGGCGCTCGCTCATCGCCTTCCTCTTCCTTCTGGCGCTTCGCCCCCTGCTCGGAAGCGGAAGGGGCCATCCCCCGCCCGCCGCCGCCTGGCGCGGCCGGGGCCTCTGGCTGGGCGCGGCCAGCTTCGCCCTCAACACGATCTGCTTCGTGACGGCCACCAAGCTGACCACCGCCGCCAACGCCATCCTGCTCCAGTACACGGCGCCGGTCTACGTGCTGCTCTTCGGCGCCTTGTGGCTGAAGGAGCCGGTGCGGCGGGCCGACCTGGCCGCTGTCGCCCTGGCCTTCGGCGGTCTCGCCCTCCTGCTCTCGGAGCGCCTGGGGGGCGGGTCGGGGGCCGGCAACCTGCTCGCCCTGGCCGCCGGGCTCAGCTTCGCCGGCACCATCCTGGCCCTGCGCCACGAGGCGGGCCGCGACCCCTTGCGCGTCCCCCTGCTCGGTTGCGGCCTGGCCGCGCTGGCGCTGGCGCCCTGGTGGATTGGCCAGCCCCCTCCCCCCGGCCAGTGGCCGCATCTGCTGGGGCTGGGGGTGGGCCAGTTCGGCCTGGGCTACCTCTGCTACGCCTTGGGCATGCGCCGGGCGCGCGCCGCCACCGGCGCGCTGGCCGCCGCCGTGGAGCCGGTGCTCAACCCGGTCTGGGTGGCCCTCCTGCTCCACGAGGTGCCGGGACCGCGGGCGCTGGCCGGCGGGCTGCTTGTCCTGGCCGCGGTGACGGGTCGGGGGTGGTGGGCCGCCCGGCGCGGAGAATGAGAAAGGGCGGCCGCGTGGCCGCCCCCGGTCGGTCGGAGGCTCCGCTGGGCGCTACAGGGCGCGGTCCGGTCGCGGCGTATTGGGGGCGGAAGGGGGCAGCGCGGGGATCAGCACCTCCGGCTGGCGCCCGGTCAGGGTCTTGAGGAAGGCGACGATCTTGTCCGCCTCCTCGCCGGAGACCGGGATTCCCAACTGGATGTCGGCCATGAGCAGCACCGCCTCCTTCAGATCCCACACGCTGCCGTCGTGGAAGTAGGGGTAGGTGAGCTCGATGTTGCGCAGCACGGGCACCTTGAACACGAACATGTCCGCCTCGTTCTTGGTGACATTGAAGCGGCCCA
Organism: bacterium; assembly: GCA_030685015.1. Classification (NCBI taxonomy): domain Bacteria; species bacterium. The sequence continues at coordinate 855 of JAUXWS010000040.1, read as the reverse complement.
GGCCCGTGTCCCGATAGGGCTTCTTCAGGCCCATCTTCTGGTACATGGAACCGCCCACGGCGATGCCGTTGTGACAGGTGGCGCAGCCTTTCTCCTTGAACAGCCTGTAACCCTCCAGCTCCAGCGGCGTGATGGCCGCGTCATCGCCGTAGAGCCAGCGATCGAAGCGGGAATCCGGGGTGACGAGGGTCTCCTCGAAGAGGGCCAGGGCATCCTGGACGGCGTCCATGGTGACCGCCCCGTAGGTCTGCTGGAACAGCTCCACGTAGCCGGGGATGGTGGCCAGCACCGTGACGACCGCCTCGTGGGTGAAGGCCATCTCGCCGGGATTCTCCACGGGGCCGCCCGCCTGTTCCTTGAGGTCCTTGGCCCGCCCGTCCCAGAACTCTGGGCCAGGTTGTACTTGGCGTTGAACACGGTGGGGCTGTTGATGGGACCCAGTTGCCAGCCGTGCCCGATGGAGCTGGGCATGATGTCCGTGCCGCCCGTGGCCAGGTTGTGGCAGCTGTTGCAGGAGAGGAAGCTGCTGCGCGACAGGCGCGGGTCGAAGAAGAGCAGGCGTCCCAGGTCGGCCTTGGCCTGGTCCACCTGTGGCGGCGTGCGGGGCAGGGGCAGGATCGGCTCCCCGGGGCGCGCCGTGTTGTCGGAGAGGGTGGCCTGCCCGTCGCCGGGCTGCTCGGGGGTCTGGCCACCGCAACCGAGGAGGAGGGCGAAGGCGCCCAGGCCGGCCAGGCGGATGGCGTGTCTCATGGTCGTGCTCCTGTCTGCTGGAATCAGGGCTGTGGACCTCAGGTCGCCGCGGACTCAATCCCCGCGCAGGAGGTCGGGCAGCTCGCGCGGGGCGGCGGCGCGGGC
>JAUXWS010000039.1 GCA_030685015.1 bacterium | reverse complement strand
TGGCCACGGCAGGCGCATCAGGTGATAGGGCCCTCTGTGCGACGGCGGCCGTGAGGCCGCCTAGTTAGGGCCCTGAGTGTCTTGGAGAGGGCTTTCTTTGGGCACCTTTCTTTCGCCCGTGAAAGAAAGGTGCAAGAGAGCGGCGCTTGCCCCGCAAGATCCGTGAGTTGCCGGAGAGGCGCAGGGGATCCCAGCTTTCGCTGGAATGATAGGCTTGTTGGCTGGGATGGCAGTGACCTGACCATCGGAGTTGAACAACAGGCGGGAGGAGAGCCATGACGGCGGTGAAGCGGCCGCCCCGTTTCGGCCTTGTGCTGGGCGGCGGCGGCGTGCGCTGCCTGACCCACCTGGGCGTGGTCGAGGAGCTGGAGAACGCCGGCCTGCGGCCCGAGCTGATCACCAGCTCGTCCACCGGCAGCCTGGTGGGTCTGCTGCTGGCGGCAGGCATCCCCCCTGGCCGCATCCGCGAGGCCCTCTATCGCCGCGACCAGCGGCTGGCCTGGCTGAAGCCGGCCTGGCGGCGGGGCGGACTTTTCGCGCCGGAGGCCATCCTGCGCCTGCTCGACCGCTTCTCCCTGCCCGCCCGGCTGGAGGAGCTGGCCATTCCCCTCCACGTGGTGGTGACCGATCTGGTGGAGGGCCGGCAGCTCGTGTACGACCACGGTCCCTGCCGCGAGATCGTCCTCGCCTCGGCCGCCCTCCCCGGCATCTACCCGCCCGTCGAGCTGGAGGGCCACCTCTGCGGCGACGGCGGCATCACCAACAATGTGCCGGCGGACCTCTGCCGGCAGCTGGTGGGGCCGCGGGGCGTGGTGCTGACCAGCAGCCTGGAGATGAACGCCGTCATGCCGGCCGAGCTGCTGCGCCACATGCCGCAGGTGGTCTACCGCTCCATCTACCTGCCGCTGGTGGCCCGGCGCCTGCAGATCCAGACCCGGCACAGCGACCTGCTCATCCAGCCTTTCTCCGACCAGCCGCTCTGCTTCAGCCGGTGGCGGGAGATCGTGCGTTTCTGGTCGGTGGGGGCCATGGCCGACCTCCACGAGCGCGGCCGACATCACATGGGACGCCATTTGCCGGAGCTGCAGGCCATGCTGGCGCGCCTGGAGACGGAGCCCGAACGCGCGCCGGCGGAGCGGCCGCGGGAGGACGCCGCATGATCCGGCGGCTGGCCGTCACCTTCTTCGGTCTGCTCGTCGTGCTGCAGGTGTTGCCGGGCATCTGGTCCGACAGCCTCCTCAGCAGCGCCATCGCCGCCTTGGTGCTCGGCCTGATCAACCTTAGCTTCAAACCGGTGCTGCTGCTGCTGACCCTGCCGGTCAACCTGCTCAGTCTGGGTCTCTTCACCCTGGTGATCAACGGCGCCTGCCTGGCCCTGACCGCCTGGCTGGTGGACGGCTTCCACGTGAAGGGCTTCGGCAGCGCCGTGCTGGGGGCCTTCCTCCTGTCGGTGGTCACCCTCATCGTCAACGGCCTCCTCAAGAAGGAGCATGCATGAACCTGCGCGACACCCTGCTCGACCTGGCGGGCAACCTGCTGTGGAGCTGGACGCCCTGGTACCGGGACTTCCTGCGCTCCCTGGACGAGTCCGCCTTCGACACCCACGAGAACCCCGTCCGCCTCGTGCGCGAGCTGCCACCGGCGCGGCTGGCCGCCCTGGAGAAGGACGCCGCCTTCAAGAAATCCATCAAGGAGGTCCAGGCCCACCTCGAGGCGGACCTGGCCGCCGCCCAGGCCCGCTGCCCGCAGGGCCTCCAGGGACGGCTGGTGGCTTATTTCTCGGCCGAATACGGCATCCACGGCAGCCTGCCCATCTACAGCGGCGGCCTGGGCGTGCTGTCGGGCGACCACATCAAGAGCGCCCACGACCTGGGACTGCCCTTCGTGGGCGTGGGCCTCCTCTACCGGCAGGGCTACTTCACCCAGCGCATCGACCACGAGGGCGTGCAGCACGCCCATCTGGCGCTGATGAACCTGGAGCACCTGCCCGTCCGCGAGCTGGCGGGGGCGGACGGCCGGCCGCTGCGCGTCTCGGTGGAGCTGCCGGGCCGCGAGCTGCTGCTGGCGGTCTGGGAGGCGCGGGTGGGCATCGCCCGCTTGCTCCTGCTGGACAGCGACGTGGTGGGCAACCAGGGGCCGGACCGCGCCCTCACCTGGCAGCTATATGGCGGGGACCGCGACACGCGCCTGGCCCAGGAGATCATCCTTGGCATCGGCGGCGTGCGCGCCCTGCGCGCCCTGGGGCTCAACCCCAACGTCTGGCACATGAACGAGGGACACAGCGCCTTCCTGGCCGTGGAGCGCGTGCGCGAGCATCTGGCCAAGGGCCTGGACTTCGAGACGGCGGTGGAGGCCACCGCCTCCTCCACCGTCTTCACCACCCACACGCCGGTGCCCGCCGGCAACGAGGCCTTCCTCCTGCCGCGCCTCCAGCGCTACTTCCACGACTACTGCCAGAAGGGCGGCATCGACTTCCACCGCCTGCTGGAGCTGGGCACGGAGACGGACACGAGCGGCTACAAGCTGTTCAGCCTGACGGCGCTGGCCGTGCGCCTCTCGCGCTTCGCCAACGGCGTCTCCATGCTGCACGGGGAGGTGAGCCGCAAGATGTGGTACCACCTCTGGCACCAGGTGCCCATCGACGAGACGCCCATCGGGCACGTCACCAACGGCATCCACACCGCCAGCTGGGTGGCCCCCGAGTTCCGCGAGCTCTATGGGCAGGCCCTGGGCGAGGACTGGGAGCGCAAGCTGCTGGACGCGCCCGCCTGGGAGGCCCTGCGCGCTCTGCCCGACCAGGAGGTCTGGCGACGCCACCAGACCCTCAAGGCGCGGCTGGTGGCGGAGATCCGCCGCAACCTGACGAAGCGCCTGGAGGCGCCCGGCCTGCCCCTGGAGCGCATCCTCTCCCGCATTGATCCCCAATCCCTTTTCATCTGCTTCGCCCGGCGTTTCGCCACCTACAAGCGGGCCCTGCTCATCTTCGACGACCTGGACCGCCTGCACCGCCTGCTCAACGACCCCTCCCATCCGGTCACGCTGGTCTTCGCCGGCAAGGCCCATCCCGCCGACCACCCGGGCCAGGCCCTCATCCGCCGCCTCCACGAGATCAGCCTGATGGAGCGCTTCCAGGGGCGGGTCATCCTGCTCGAGGGCTACAACCTCGCGCTGGCGCGTTTCCTCGTCCAGGGGGCGGACCTGTGGCTGAACAACCCGCGGCGGCCCCTCGAGGCCAGCGGCACCAGCGGGCAGAAGGTCTGTCCCAACGGCGGGATCAACTTCTCCGTCCTGGACGGCTGGTGGGTGGAGGGCTTCAACGGCCGCAACGGCTGGAGCATCGGGCGCGACCTGGACTACGGTGACGAGAAGATCCAGGACTACTACGACGTGCGCTCCCTCTACGAGCGGCTGGAGGAGCAGATCGTCCCCCTCTTCTACGAGCGGGACAGCCAGGGCGTGCCGGTGGGCTGGGTGGCCTGCATGAAGGAGAGCATGGTCAGCTGCACGGCGCGCTTCAGCACCAGCCGCATGGTGCGGGACTACGTCGAGCAGGGCTATCTGCCCGCCGCCGAGAAGCACCACCGGGCCCGCCTCGATGACTGGCAGGCGGTGCGGGATTACGTGCAGTACAAGCGCAGTTTGCTCAAGCGCTGGTACCACATGACCGACACCTGGCTCAAGGCGCGCCGGGAGAACGAGTGCGTGGAGATCGACGCCGGGCTCTACCTGGGCCTGCTCAAACCCTCGGAGGTCAAGGTCGAACTCTTCATGCGGGTGAACGACCACATCCGCTGCCAGGAACTGGAGCTGAGCGGCCCGGGCGAGGAGGACGGCACCTGGGGCTACCGCCTCTATTTCTGCGACCCGGACTTGCGCAAGGCCGAACTCAAGCTGCGTGTCCTGCCGCGCCACCCCTGGCTGGCCGGCAACATGGAGATGGGCATGTGCTACTGGTTCCACCAGAAGATCGAGTAGGAGGTCCGCGATGACGGCACTGGACGGGACGGGAGGGGATCTGGCGCGCCACGATGCCTGCGCCGCGGACCTGCTGGCCTTCCTCGACGCCTCCCCCAGCCCCTGGCATGCGGTGGAGGAGATGGGGCGCCGGCTGACGGCGGCCGGTTTCCTGCGCCTGGAGGAGGGCGAGGCCTGGGAGCTGGAGGCGGGGCGCGGCTACTTCACCACCCGCGCCGGCAGCGCCCTGGCCGCCTTCGTGGCGGGGGGGGAGGCCCCGGCCCGGGCCGGCTTCCGCCTGATGGGCGCCCACACCGATTCCCCCGGCCTGCGCGTCAAGCCTCAGGGCGAGCATGCCAAGGGCGGCCTGCTGCGCCTGGGGGTGGAGGTCTACGGCGGACCCATCCTGGCCACCTGGACCGATCGCGAGCTGGGGCTGGCCGGTCGCCTGGTGCTGGAGGATCCCGCCTCGGCCACGGCCGTCCTCACGCGGACCGTGCGGCTGGAGCAGGCCCTCCTGCGGCTGGCCAATCCGGCCATCCACCTCAACCGCGAAGTGAACAACAAGGGCCTGGTGCTGGACAAGCAGGAGGAGTTGCCCCTGCTGCTGGCAACGGCGGAGGAGGGACTGCCCGAGGGCGGCCTTCTGCGCGGACTGCTGGCGGAGACGGCGGGCGTGGACCCGGGGGCGATCCTCGGCTTCGACCTCTGCGCCTGGGATCTGCAGGCGGCGGCCTTCTGGGGGCCGGGTCGGGAGTTCATCGCCGCCGGGCGGCTGGACAACCTGGCCATGTGCCACGCCGGCCTCCTGGCCGTGCAGCGTCTGGTGGAGGAGGGGATCCGCCCCGCCGCCACCGCCCTGGCTGTCTTCTTCGACCATGAGGAGGTGGGCAGCCAAAGTCCCCAGGGCGCCGACGGCAGCTTCCTGCCGGACCTGCTGGAGCGCGTCCACGAGGCGCTGGGGGGCGGCCGCGGCGACTTCCTGCGGGCCTGCTCGCGCAGCTTCCTCATCAGCGCCGACATGGCCCACGCCCTGCACCCCAACTACCTGCGCTGGTACGATCCGCAGCATCAGGCCTTCCTCAACCGCGGGCCGGTCATCAAGCACAACAGCAACCTGCGCTACACGACCAATGGCGAGGGGGCGGCCCGCTTCGAGCGGATCTGCCAGGCCGCCGGCGTGCCGGTGCAGCACTACGTCCATCGCACGGACCTGCCCTGCGGCACGACGATCGGTCCCATGGCCTCGGCCCGCCTGGGCATCCCGGCCGTGGACGTGGGCAATCCCATGCTCTCCATGCACAGCGTGCGGGAGTGCGCCGGCGCCCTGGACCCGCTCTGGATGACGGAGGCGCTGGCCACCTTCCTGCGGGTGGACTGAGCCGTGGCCCGGCTGCGTCTCCACGGCGATCCCACCCGGGTGCTGGAGCCGCCCCACCAGCTGGGGGAAGGGCCGGGCCGCTGCCTGCCGCTGGGGGCCAGCTGTCCACCCGGCTGCACGGCCGACCCCCTGCATGGCCGGGTCAACTTCGCCCTGCCCACCACCCGCGCCCGGCAGGTCTCCCTCCTCATCCTCGACCGCGAACGCGGCGAGCCGGTGCTCGAGCTGGAGTTGGACGAAGCCGCCAACCGCACGGGGCAGGTCTGGCATGTGGAGGTGGGGGGCCTGGCCAGGCCCGTGCGCTACGCCTGGCGGGTGGACGGCCAGGATCTGGCCGACCCCTGGTCCCGCGCCCTCGGACGCCACCAGGACGGCATGCGCGTGGGCTTCCATGCGTGGTTTCCCCTGCCCGGGCATGTCTGGCGGCATCCCCGCCCGCCCCGCCGCCCCCTGCAGGACCTCGTCATCTACGAGCTGCACGTCAAGGGCTTCACCGCCCACCCCTCCAGCGGCGTGGCAAAACCCGGCACCTATGCCGGCCTCGCCGAGCGCATCCCCTATCTGCGGGACCTGGGCGTCACGGCGGTGGAGCTGATGCCCGTCCATGTCTTCGATCCGCACGCCAACGTCTTCATCAACCCCCGCACCGGCAAGGGCTTGAGCAACTACTGGGGCTACGACCCGGTGGGCCTGCTGGCGCCGGCCACCCACTACGCCGCCCGAGGGGAACCCCTCGCCGCCGTGGAGGAATTCCGCGCCATGGTGGACGCCCTGCATGGCGCCGGCATCGAGGTGATCCTCGACGTGGTGCTCAACCACACAGCGGAGGGCAGCGCGCGCGGCCCTACCCTCCACTTCCGCGGGCTGGACGACGAGATCTGGTACATGCACGGCCCGGACGGCGCCTATCTGGACTTCACGGGCTGCGGCAACACCTTCAACTGCAACCATCCCATCGTGCGCGACTACATCCTGACCTGCCTGCGCAGCTGGGTGACGGAGTTCGGCGTGGACGGCTTCCGCTTCGACCTGGCAGCCGTGATGGGCCGGGATCCGGAGGGTCATGTCCTGGTCAGTCCGCCGGTGCTGGAGCAGATCACCCTGGATCCGGTGCTGGCCGGGACGCGCCTCATCGCCGAGGCCTGGGACGCGGCCGGCCTCTACCAGGTGGGCAGTTTCGACGAGGGCTTGCGCGGAGCGGGCGGCCGTCTGCGGCCGGGGGGCGGCTGGTCCCAATGGAACGGACGCTACCGGGACGAGATGCGCCGCCTGGTGCGCGGGGAGCCGGGCTTCACGGGCGCGGCGGCCAGCCGCCTCTGCGGCTCCTCGGATCTCTTCCAGTGGAACGGGCGCGGACCGGCCCACTCCCTCAATTTCATCACCTGCCACGACGGCTTCACCCTGGCCGATCTCGTCTCCTACGACCGCAAGCACAACGAGGAGAACGGCGAGCAGAACCGGGACGGACTGAACGAGAACTACAGCTGGAATTGCGGCGTGGAGGGGCCGACCGGGCGCCCGGAGGTGCTGGATCTGCGCCGGCGCCAGCAGCGCAACCACCTGGCCCTGCTCTTCCTCTCCCAGGGCACGCCCATGCTGCTGGCCGGCGACGAGCTGGGGCGCAGCCAGCGCGGCAACAACAACGCCTGGTGCCAGGACAACGAGCTGTCCTGGCTGGACTGGAGCCTGCTGGAGCAGAACGCCGACCTGCACGCCTTCGTGCGCGGCCTCATCGCCCTGCGCGCCGCCCACCCCTCCCTGCGCCACGACCGCTTCCTCACGGCGGAGGACCTGGAGTGGCACGGCACGCGGCCTTACAAGCCGGACTTCAGCGCCGGCTCACGCTGCCTGGCCTGGACCCTGCGCGGCATGGCGGGCGCACCCGACCTCTATGTCGCGTTCAACTTCTGGCAGGAAAGCCTCGACTTCACGCCGCCCCCGCCCGGGGCCGGCCGCCAGTGGCGCCTGGTGCTGGACACGGCCCGGCCGGAGCCGCCTTGCCTGGAGCCCGGCCCGGCGGCGCGGCGGGGTGGGCTCCTGCACCTGGAGCCCTTCTCCCTGGTGGTTCTGCAGCAGATGACAGACTGATCCCTCACCGACCATTCCTGGCAGAATGAGAAGCCCCGGCCGCGGCCGGGGCTTCTCATGGATAGTGGCAGGTCGGATCAGCGGGTGGACTCGTTGACCGCCTCCGGCAGCACGGGCCGCAGGAAGGACGCGGGGGCGGTCTGCAGCGTGGCGGCGTCGGGCAGCGGCAGCTCGGGATGGCTGTCCGCCACCAGCAGGCCGTTCTCATCCACCGCCGTCACGCGCACGAAGCCCTGCTCCAGCATGCCCACGTTGCCGAAATAGAGGAGCAGGCTGGTCAGGTTGGTGGGGGCCACGCCCGGCGAGTCCAGATAGGGATTGTCGTCGTAGTAGAGGTTGTAGTATTCCACCGTGATCGGATTGCCGTTGATGTCCACGGTGACCGGATTGAAGGTCAGTTGCAGGGTGGCGTTGCCCGTGCTGAAGTCCACCGGCGTGAGCGAGACGACCAGCGGCGCCACCGGCTTGCGGCTGCCCACCGTGAACACGGCATGGACCGTCTCCGGCGAGTTGTAGAGGCTGGTGGTCACCGTGGCCGTGCCGCGATAGGTCCCCGCCGACAGGCCGCTCGGATTGAAGGTCCAGTTGGTCGTCACCGTGCCCAGGCCGCTGAGGTTGCCCGAGGTCGGCGACATGCTCAGCCAGGAGAGAGCCTCGCTGGTGGAGTGCGAGGCGCTGCCGAACAAGCTGCCGTTGCGATAGACCAGCTGGCGCACCGCGCTGGAGCCGTTGGGCGTGCCATAGCCGCGCACTGTCTGCCGGGCGCGCTTCCAGCCCCAGGCCACCAGGTTTTCGATGCTCTCGCCCAGGCTGCAGTTGAAGTAGAGTTCGCTGTGCTCCATGGGCGCCCCGTAGAGAACGAGGCCGCGACTCTCGTTGGTGAGCATGCAGGGGCTGCCCGTGCCACAGTCGGTGGTGGCCAGGGTCGTCCACCCGGCCGGCACGTTGCTGTAGACGTAGTGCACGGCGTTGTTGCCCGGCGCGTCGGCCCCCACGCCCGTCACCAGGATGTGGCCGGTGGGGTGGGCCGTGGCGCAGGTCTGCCAGGTTTGGGAGATGCCTTCCACGATGCCATGACCGCTTCCCGAGCTGTTGTTGGGACCGGTGGCCATGATGAGCACGCCGCCGGAAAGGTTCCAGTCGTCCAGCCGCTCCAGGTTGTCGCGGATGTTCAGGTAGGAGCCGTTGGAAGTGGGGCTGGGCACGATGATCAGACTATAGGTGACCAGGTTCGTCGCGGCGAGGCTGGCCGTGGTGATGACGTCGTAGGCGATGCCGGCGGCCGTCAACTGGTCCGTCCACTCGGTGGAACCCCAGGGGTTGGTGTCCTGGACCACCGCCACCTGGGGCGTGGTGGGCGGGTAGATACCCAGCCGGAAGGCGCTGACGCTGAAGGTGAGATCGTAGGCGCAGGCCGTGCCCAGATCCGCCGAGCCGCGCTTGGCCACGACCAGGGCGTAATAGCCGGCAGTGGTGAAGGTCTGGGTGATCGTCTCGCTGGGGGTGCCGTTGTTGGAGCTCACGGCCAGGTGGCTGGAGCGACCGGCGTACTCCACCGTCCGGTCGTAGAGGTAGAGGTCCAGGTCGGCGGACTGCTCGCTGCTCAGGTCCATTCTCCAGCTCAGGTTGAGTTCGTCGGCCGCGATGTAAAATTCGAAGATGTCGAGGATCTGGTTGGCGGCCAGCTCGCCGCAGACGCGGGTGCCATCGACCTGGCTCACGGTCCGGCTATTGACGCGGTTGACGCGCACGTTCCCGGACTGGTTGTTGTAGTTGGTGACGCCCGCCTCGTAGGAGCCGCCGTAGCCCGCGTTGTTGTGGTTGATGAGCACCCAGTCGGGCAAGCCGCTGCCATAGGCGGAGGAGGCCAGGGTGGCGGCGAAGCCCGTCGTCGAGTTGGCGTAGCCCTGATGCAGGTTGATGTCGTAGTCGGCCGTCGAGCTGACGGGCTGGATGGCGATGGCCGTCCACCAGCTGCTGCCCGTGAACTGGAAGCCGTCGCAGTTGGGATAGGTGAAGGTGCTGGTCATGCGGGCGGGCGGGGCGCTGCGGCTCACGCTGGCGCCGGCGGCCAGCTGGTAGGGCGACCAGACCCACTGGCTGTGGTCCACGTTGTCGTTCTCGTTGGTCTCGCAGACCTCATCGTCCCAGTCGAGCCGGGCGGTGAGGGCGTGGCGCCCGCCGCGCACCGTGATGGGGCCGAAATTGGTGTAGTAGAGCGTCCCCACCCAGTTGGTGCCCCATCCGTAGTTGTAATTCCAGAAATGCACGTCGTCCAGGTAGAGGCGATTGTGGATGAAGGGGAAGATGGCGTTGCTGTTGGCTTGGCGCGTGGCCGCGTTGAGCCAGGTGCCGTTGCTGTTGCCGGGCAGGGTGCTGGTCACCAGGCAGCTGGCGTTGCTGGCCCCGGTCGTGTTGCGCGGCACGATGGAGTTGCTCCAACCCGCCGGGGTGGGGGCATCGAAGTCGGGGGCATTGAAGCCCACCTCGCCCCAGCGCGGCCCGGTCAGGGTGGCCAGCATGCGCGTGCGCTGGTTGGCCGTGAACTGGGTGCGGCAGGTCTTGCGGCTGTAACTCATGAGATTGATCGTACTGGGGCTGTAGGTCCGTGTCTGCCCCGCGCAAAAGATGGTCGAGTTGCCCGTGTAGGTACAACTGGCGTTGACGTTGCCTGTGCCCAGGCCGGGGTCGGCCGGCGTGTCGCAGAGGCCGTCCCCCGCCGTGCCGCAGTTGCTGCCGTTGGGGCACTCCGATCCGTTGGCCGTCTCGTGGGTGTGGAGCAGGTCGAAGTAGTGGCCGACCTCATGGGGAAAGGTGCTGGGGTTGCTGGCCAGGCCCACGCAGCTGTTGCTGAAGGTGATGCCCTGGTCGGGACTCCAGGTGAAGGAGGACATGCCACACCAGCCGTCGTCATCGTTGACAAAGTAGCAGTCGATGGCGTTGGGATGGTTGTTGATGGCCTTGAGCGCGCTGCGCTCGGCGTCGCTGTCGATGTTGTAATAGGTGCTGCTGTTGATCGTGTCCTGCAGCAGCACATGGAAGCAGATGCCGGTGCCGGCGAAGGCCGTGGCCAGGTCCACCATCGCCTGGTCCAGCTGGGACTGCGCGATGCCGCCCGTGCCGCTGGTGGTTCGCACCACGTGGAAGGCGAGGTAGACCAGGTAGGTGGCCTGGGTGCGGGCGGCGTCGTATTCGTAGACGCCGGCCGCCAGGTTGCGCTGGTAGAACTCCAGGTCGAGGGTGCTCAGCTCGCTGGCGCAGGTCTGGCGGCCGCCCTCCATCGTGTCGGCCTGGGCGGGGCGGGTGCCGCCAAGGCCAAGCAGCAGGGTTAGCAGGATCAGGAGGTGGCGCATCACTGGACCCCTCCTTCCTCGCTGGAGGGAGTCATGACCGTGGGCGCTTCCCGGGTGGCGGCGGGTGCTGCAGCGCCCAGCGCGCGCTCCAGGGTGACCTTCTCTTCCGGACTGAGCGGCTGAGCGGACTGGCGCAGGGGAGCGACGCGGCGCAGCCGGGCCAGTTCCGCCTCAGCCCGCTCCGCCTCTTCCAGCCGGCCGGCCTGACGACAGGTCGCGGCCAGCAGGAGCAGACGCTCCGGCTCGGCGGACGCCTTGAGGTCCTGGATGCGCAGCTGCAGCTCCTCGTGGCGAGCCGGGTCGGCGGCGGCCTCGGCCTCCAGGGCCGCCACGGCCTGGCGGGTCTCGGCGGCCAGCTGGTCGATGGGTCCGCGGTGCGCCTGCGTCCGCCGGGCGGCGTTCTCCATTGGCGCGGACGAGGCCTCCAGGGCCGGATCGGCGGCCCAGGCGGCGCCGCCCACCATGGTCAGGAACAGGCATTGGCTTACCCGATTACGCAGCAGTTTCAGCTACCGAAGTGGCTGCTGATCAAGGTCAATGAGTTGACATGTCCCACCCCGGGCCGATCTTCGTGACGCATTCACGAAAGGAGCCCATCATGCCGTCCTCACTCAGTATCCAGTTT